>CAZVRS010000008.1:4543-7674 GCA_964630115.1 uncultured Candidatus Bathyarchaeia archaeon
CGCTCGAGCTCGGGACCCCCGTGGCCGTGAAGGCACAGGTGCCGGTGGGTGCGAGGGGGCGTGCCGGTGGCGTCCTGTTTGCCGAGACGCCTGAGGAAGCAGAAGAAGCTGCCAGGAAGCTCCTGGGCTCTAAAATCAGGGGCATAGAGGTCCGAGAGGTCTTGGTCGAGGAGAAGGTGCCCATAAAACACGAGCTCTACATGGGCTTCACCGTGGACAGGGCCCTCAGGTCTTACGTGGCCATAGCCTCGCCCGAGGGGGGCGTTGAGATAGAGGAGGTGGCCGAGAAGAGCCCGGAGCTCATATTCAAGCATCACATAGACCCGCTCAAGGGCTTCAGGCAATACCACGCCCTTGAGCTCGTGAAGCAGATGGGCTACGGAGGGCGTGTGGCCCTCCAGCTAGCGGGCATGTTCATGGCCCTCTACAGGCTGGCCGTTGACTACGATGCAGAGCTGACGGAGATAAACCCGTTGGCCGAGGCGGAGGACGGCCGCTTCGTGGCCGTGGATGCCAGGCTGATAGTAGATGACAACGCCTTGTTCAGGCACCCTGAGCTGGCCGAGCTCGAGAAGCCCGTGACGGAGGGGAGCGCCAGGGAGCTCGAGGCCCGTGAGGCCGGGCTGGGCTACGTGGAATTAGATGGCGACATAGGCATAATAGGGAACGGCGCCGGCCTGGTCATGGCCACGCTCGACATGGTGGCCCTCTACGGCGGCAGGCCTGCCAACTTCCTCGACGTGGGAGGCGGGGCCTCGGCGGACAGGATGGCGAAGGCCCTGGACATAGTCCTGTCCAACCCGAGGGTCAAGGTCGTCCTGATAAACATCCTGGGCGGCATAACGAGGTGCGACGAGATAGCACGTGGCATCTTGGCCGCCATGGAGCGTGTGGGGGTCAGGAAGCCCATGGTCATAAGGCTCGTGGGGACGAACGAGGCAGAAGGCAGGGCCATCTTGGAGGAAGCTGGCATAAGCGTTCTGGACAGCATGGAGGAAGCCGCCAAGAAGGCCGTTGAGCTGGCCAGGGCTGCTTCGGCCTGAGTCAGGCAGATTTTTCTGAAGTCTCGGAAAATTCTGAGAAGTCAGAAGGCTTATAAGGGGCCATCCCGCCCAAGGGCCGGTGCCAAGTATGTGCGGACATGGCCTGAGGAAGCCCATCCCGCACGGGCACTTCATAGAGGCCATAGTCACCTTGGACGAGAGAGGGCAGATAGTCCTGCCCAAGGAGGTCCGTGAGAAAGCCGGCCTGAAGCCTAGGGACAAGTTGGCTGTCATAACGCACGTCCACGGGGATGAGGTGGCCTACATAATGCTCATACCGGCTAAGAAGCTGGCCGAGAGCATAAGGAGCTTCCTCGGCCCCCTCCTGAAGGAGCTCCTGGAGGAAGGCGAGGAAGGACAATCCGGGCGGGGGGCCTGATTTGCCGGGGCCTGTCATAGAGGCCAGGGGGCTGACGAAGGCCTTCGGCGATCTGGTGGCCGTTGACCACGTGAGCTTCGAGGTCAGGAGGGGCGAGGTATTCGGCTTCCTAGGCCCGAACGGGGCCGGGAAGACCACCACCATAAACATGCTCATAACGCTCCTAAAGCCGACCGAGGGGGAGGCCTGGGTAGCTGGCTTCAGCATCTTAAAGGAGCCCCATGAGGTCAGGAAGCGCATAGGCGTCGTCTTCCAGGACCCGACGGTGGACAGGCGCCTGACGGGCCGGGAGAACCTCTGGATCCACGGGCGCATGTATGGCATAAGCGGCCCCGAGCTCAAGGAGAGGATCAAGGAGGCCCTTGAGCTCGTGGAGCTAGAGCGCTGGGCTGACGTGGTGGTGAGGAAGTATAGCGGGGGCATGGTAAGGCGACTCGAGATAGCCAGGACCCTGTTGTGCGAGCCAGAGGTCCTCTTCCTCGACGAGCCGACGCTGGGCCTCGACCCCCAGACGAGGGCCCACATATGGGATTACATAGAGGCCCTGAGGCGTGAGAAGGGCATAACGATATTCCTCACCACGCACTACATGGAGGAGGCCGACCGCCTCTGCGACCGGGTGGCCATAATAGATAGGGGCCGCATAATAGCCCTCGGGACGCCTGAGGAGCTGAAGAGCACCGTGGGCCTCGGCGTCGTATACGTGAGGTTCTCGGGTGCTGGCCCGGGGGCCTTCAAGGAGCTCGTCGGCGCCCTCCTGAACGATGGTCTCGTGGAGGAGGTCAGGCCAGCGGGCAAGGGCCGCATAGCCGTGTTCGTCAAGGATGCCCCGAGGTTCATACCGAGGCTCTTCGAGAAGGCATCCGAGCTCAACGTGCCCATATCCGAGATAACGTATCACATGCCCACCTTGGACGACGTCTTCCTCAGGCTGACGGGCAGAGGGCTCAGGGACGCCGAGGCTGGCCTCATGGAGCACGTCAGGGCCAGGATGATGGCCAGGTTCAGGAGGGGGAGGTGAGGTGGCCGGGAAGCACGAGACGCCCTTCCTAATGGCCGTCTCCACCATGGCCTACAGGCAGGTCAGGGCCTTCCTGAGGATGAAGGCCAGGGTGGCCATGAGCTTCATGAGGCCCTTCATGTGGCTGTTCTTCTTCGGCCTGGGCTGGTCCATGTCCCTTAGGGGCCAGGCCGTGAGGGCGGCCCTGAGGGGCCTGAGCTTCACGGACTTCGTGGTCCCGGGCGTGGCCATGATGAGCGTCTTCTTCACCTCCTTCTTCTCGGGCACGTCCGTCATATGGGATAGGGAGTTCGGCTTCCTCAAGGAAACGCTGGTGGCCCCTGCCCCGAGGAGCGCCATAATATTCGGGCGTGTCCTGGGCGATTCGGCCGTGGCCGTCCTCCAGGGCCTCATAACGCTCGCCATAGCCTACCCGCTCATGGAGGACTCGGACCCGACCGGCATACCGCTGGCCCTGCTGGCCATGGTTCTCACGGCCCTGATATACACCAGCTTTGGCTCGGCCATAGGCTCGGCCGTGAGCAACATAGAGACCTTCCAGCTCATCCAGATGACGGTCGCCATGCCCATGATGTTCCTGGGCGGGACCGTCGTGCCCCTCTACAGGGCGCCGACCTGGATGAAGGTGGCCTCCCTGGCCGTCCCGCTCACCTACGGCGTTGATGCCGCCCGCTCGGCCTTGACGGGC
>CAZVRS010000008.1:7774-16698 GCA_964630115.1 uncultured Candidatus Bathyarchaeia archaeon
GGCCCAAAACGTTTTAGCCCAAAAGGGCCTTTACGGGCGGGGTAGCCAGATGGCCATACTGGTCGGCTCGGGCACGAAGGCCATCGTCCAGGGCATAACGGGCCGTCAGGGCTCCTTCCACACGAAGCTCATGCTCGAATACGGCACCAAGATAGTGGCCGGCGTCACGCCCGGGAAGGGTGGCCAGGAGGTCCACGGCGTCCCGGTCTACGACACGGTCCGTGAGGCCCTGGCCGAGCACGACGCAAACGCCTCCATAGTCTTCGTCCCGGCCAGGTTCGCCAAGGAAGCCGTCATGGAGGCCATAGAAGCCGGCCTGGAGCTCGTCGTGGTCATAACGGAGCACATACCCGTGAGGGACACGGTGGAGTTCCTGGCCCACGCAAGGAGGGAGGGCGCCACCATAATAGGCCCGAACACGCCCGGGATAATAACGCCCGGGGAGTGCAAGCTGGGCGTCATGCCGGGCCACGTATTCGAGAGGGGCCCTGTGGGCATGGTGTCCCGCTCCGGGACGCTCACCTACGAGATAGCCTCCCAGCTCACCAGGGCGGGCCTCGGCCAGAGCACCTGCCTGGGCATAGGGGGCGACCCCGTCGTGGGCCTGACCTTCACGGAGGTGCTCGACATGTTCGAGGAGGACCCCGAGACGGAGGCCGTGGTCATAGTGGGCGAGATAGGCGGCAACTTAGAGGAGCTGGCGGCCAAATACATAGAGGAGCAGGGCTTCAGCAAGCCCGTGGTGGCCTTCATAGCCGGCCGGACGGCGCCGCCGGGCAAGCGCATGGGCCACGCCGGCGCCATCATAATGGGGCGTGCCGGGACGGCCGAGAGCAAGATAAAGGCCTTCGAGCGTGTTGGCGTCCCCGTGGCCCGGACGCCGAGGGAAGTGGCGAGCTTAGTGGCCGAGAAGTTGAAGGAGGGCTAGGCTTTCCCGGCCCTCGACAGCAGCTCGGCTGCCTTTTCCTCTGCCTTCTCCAGAACCTCATCGGCCCTAAGCCTGACGTGCTGGCCCCCGAGGACCACGGGCTCCCCGTCCACGAAGACGTGTTCTACCGCCCCCGAGCGGGCCGAGTAGACGACGACAGCGTAGGGGTCGTGGAGCGGCACGGTGCTGGCCTTCCTGAGGTCCAGGACCACGAAATCCGCCTTCTTGCCCGGCTCAAGCGATCCCACCAGGCCCGATAGGCCGAGGGAGCGGGCCGCCCTCACGGTGGCCATCTCCAGGGCCTCACGGGCCTTCAGGACGGTCGGGTCCCTCCTGTGGGCCTTGTGGAGGAGGCAGGCGAACTTGACCGTCTCGAGCATGTCGAGCGTGTTGTTGCTGGCCGGGCCATTCGTCCCGAGACCCACGTCGACCCCGGCCGAGAGGAGCTCGGGGACCCTGGCCACGCCCGTCCCTATCTTGGCCGAGGCCACCGGGCAGTGGGCTACCTTGGCCCCCCTGGCGGCCAGCAGCCTTATGTCCTCATCGGTCAGGTAGATGCAGTGGGCGGCAAGCGTCCTCGGGCCCAGCAGGCCGAGCTCGTCCAGGTAGCCCACGGGCGTCTTCCCGTGCTCGCTGAGGCACCTCTTGACCTCTTCTCCCGTCTCGGAGAGGTGTATGTGGATGCCTACGCCCAGCCTATCGGCTTCCTCTTTGACACGCTCCAGGAGGTCCCTGCTGCACGTGTAGACCGCATGCGGGCCTAGCATGACCGTTATCCGCCCCCCATGTGATGGCCCGTAGCGCTCGGCCAGCCGGACGGCCTCCCTGAGCAGTTCCTCGCCGAGCTTCGGGCCCGTTATGTCCATTATGCCGGGCGCCAGGACGGCCCTGAGGCCGGCTTCCTCCACGGCCCTGGCCACACGGTCCTCGTGGAAATACATGTCCGAGAAGCAAGTGGTGCCCGTCAGGGACATCTCAAGGCAGGCCAGGAGGGCCCCCCAGTAGATGTCGTCCGGCTCCATGGCTGCCTCCACGGGCCATATGTGCTCCCTGAGCCAGACGTCGAGCGGGACGTCCTCGGCCAGGCCCCTGAGGAGCGTCATGGGTGCGTGGGTGTGGCAGTTCACGAGGCCCGGCAGGACGGCCTTCCCACGGCCATCTATGACCTCCTCGGCCCTGAAGGAAGCGCCTCTTGGCCTGTCCGCATAGACTATCCTGTCGCCCCTTACGGCGAGGCAGGCGCCTCTTATGGGCTCCCTGCCGTCCATGGGGAAGAGGAGGCAGTCCCTGACGAGCAGGTCGGCTTCAACCACGGTCAAGGCGGGCCCCCTCCTCCCGTGCTCATTCCTCGCCAGCTCCTATGCCCGCCAGCCGGGCGTATAGGCTCCTGAGCGTGGCCACCAGCTCGTCGATGCTTAGGCCCTTTACGTAGGCCAGCGGTATCTTCTCCAACTCGGCCAGCCGGATGGCCAGTTCGTCCGGCCTGGCGCCGTGCATGACCACCAAGCCGGGCTTGAGCATGCTTATCCTGACGGCCACCATGGGAGAGCGGCCGTGCTCGACCCGGGTGAATATGAGGGCCCTCTCGCTCGTGTGGCCGAATACCTGGAGGAACTCCCAGCCCGAGAGGCTCTCTATGGCCCTAATGCTGTCTATGAGCGTGTAACCGTATATCGGCCGGGCCTTTTCCTCACGGCAGGCCACCACCTCGGCCCTTATGATCTCGCAGAACTCCCCGACCAAGACGGGCCTCGGGAACTCCCTCATGTCCAGTATGGCGTTCCCGCTCATCCTCTCGAGCCTTGAGAGCTCCATTATGAGCCTCCCGCCCCTCGCCTCATCTATGGCCAGGAGGGCCGAGACCCACTTCCTTATGAACTTCGTGCCCGGGCTCTTCCTGCGCCCGCTCTCATAATCGCTTATCACGGATGGCGAGACGCCCATCTTCTTGGCCAGCTCGGCCTGCGTAACGTGGAATAGCTCCCTCCACTTCTTCATGGCTTCCCCGGGCTTCCTGGCCATTATCACGTCGCCGACTATCATCTTGGACAAGAACTCCTTGGTGTCCTCCCCAGGTGCCCTAAGCACCATGGCACGATTTGGTGCGCCCGGGCCTATATATGCCTGACAAGGCCGCACGCTGCCAGCACACGGTCCAGTTCTTCCCGGCCCATCCGGGCCTTGTAGGCCCTCAGGGCCCTTATGAGTTCCTCACGGTCGGGCAAGCCCAGGATGCGGGCCACCAAGCCGGAGAGGCCCCCTATGAAGACGTATTGGCAGATGCTCGTGAGGTTGGAGGGCCTGCGCTCCGTGCTGGCGCTCTCAAAATCCACGAGCCTGGGCTCAAAGGCAGACGGCCCCTTGGGCTCAACTAGGACGTGGGAGTGTGCCCTGCTGAGCTCCCCGTGGTCAAGCCCTATTTGGTCCAATTTCCAGCACTTCACGAAAAGCTTCCTGAGGACATCTAGGACCTGTTCTCTGCTCGGGCCAGCTGAGAGCCATTCTGGCAGGTGCTGGCCCTCAATAAACTCCATGATGATTATATCGCTCGTGTGGGCCAGGAGCTTAGGGCCCACGCCCACCGAGTTGGCCAGCTTCAGCATCTCGGCTTCGTGGCCCAGGTCCTCCCTATCTGCATCAACACGCCTCACCTTCAGGGCGACCTTAAGGCCCGATTTGGTCCTTGCGGCCAAGACAACGCCTACATGGCCTTTCCCGAGCACATTCAGCTTCCCTATGGACTTCCGGCCGCAGAACTCAACGTGTGTTATGCCCAGCTCCTCTAGCTGCCTCATCCTGTCCCTCAAAACAGCCTCATCTGGCCTCGGGTAGGCCAGGACGAGCGAGAAGGGCTTTTCAGCCAGCTTCCCAACTTCTACCAGCAAGCCAGGCAGGCCTCCCGACTAAGAAGTCCCTCAGGAACTCGGGAAAGCCCTTCAGCTTCCCGCAGAGCTCGGCCAGCTCCTCGCCCTCAAGGACCTGGAAGCTTTCTTCAACGCACTTGGCCAAGAGGGGGGCCACGCCTACCTGGCGCCCACCTCGCTCGGATAGGTTCTTGACGAGGAACTCCTTGGCATAAGGCCACCTGCGCTTTATGAGGACGGCCCACCTATCGCCTTCAACGTATGGGCCCGAGACGAGGCCAGGATCGGCCATATTCTTCCTCAGGAAGCGCTCAACGTGCTCTTCCACCCAGACGGGAGGGCCGACCTTCTTGACCACGGGCGGCAGTTTTGAGGAAGCCAGCTCGAGGAGGAGGACGCAGTGCTCTTGCTCGTCCGACCAGCCGGCCGTCCTCAGGACCTCAAAGCCCACTCGGCCGAGGGTCCCCCTTAGGGCCCTGAGGGTCCTGAGCACCTGGCCCCAGAGCACGTCGGGGGCCATGCCCTCCACCCGGGTATATATGGCCAGCAGGGAGGTCCCCCTGGACTTCAGCATGTCCCTTAGCTCCTGGGGGTCCGGGGGCCCGGGCTTGGGTGGGAAGAAGAAGGCCTCGCTCGGCCTTAAGAGGAACTCACGGGCCGCAGCCATGAAGAGGCACATCTTCTCCAGCCTGACGGGTGCTGCCACGTTCCTGAACGGGTCAACCGGGTCGACAACTATCAGGTGGTGCCTGAAGAACTCACGGGCCTCTTCCTCACGGCCCTCATAATGGCCTGCCAGGTCAATTAGGGCCCCCTTGCGCCACCTCAAGGCCCCCTTGAGGACCTCCAGGAAGCCGCCGTAGTATATCACGAGGAGTTCGCAGAGGTAGCCGCTGAACCCGCCGACCCTTATCTCGGCCCCGTAGGCCCCTATGCCCTTCATGAACTTCTTCAGGAGCCTCACGTCGCCCTTCAGGCGGTCGGGCAAGTTGGCCTTGATGAAGTCCGTGTGGTATGGCGTCCTGTCCGTGGCCGAGAGCCACTCCCCCGGCCTAACGTCATAGCAGGGCACCACGTTCACCCGGACGCCATCGGCCAGGCACTCCAGATACGGGTGCTCGGCATAACGCTCCACGTGCCTGAGGCCCTTTGTGGCCTCCTTGGCCAGCTCGAGGAACCTCGTCTTGAAGAACTCCTTGGGCACGTCGGGCCTGAAGCGGACGAATATGTCCACGTCGGCTTCGCCGCTCAGCCACGTGTCCTTGGCCAGGGAGCCCTCAAGCCTCACTTCTGCTTCCACGCCCTCCGCCCTCAAGAGGTCCCTTAGGCGCCCCATGATGGATTCGGCCATGGACATGACCTTCTGCCTTTCCTCGGGCTTCGGCGTTATGGCTTCCAGGACCCTTGAGCATATCTCTTCGTGGGCCCCCATTTCCCGTAAGTGCCGGCTCGAGCTGCTTATAAGCTGACCGCCCTCACAGGAACCTGGCGGGCAACCCAGGCCCCTCGGGCCCCCTCTTGAGGGCCGTGAGGGCGTAGAGGCCAGCCCGAGTTATGGCGTAGAGGGTCCTGCGCCCGAACGGTATGGCCTTCACCAGGCCAGCCTCCAGGAGGCGTCCTAAGTGCCTCTGGACGGACCACCAGCTCATCCCGAGGGCCCTGGCGATCTGGTTGCAGTTCATCTTCCTCACCGCCAAGACCTCCAATATCCTGATCCTGGTCCTTGCGCCCGGGCCGTAGGTGAGCAAGGCCATGGCTTCCTCCGGCAGCCTTGCCCTGAGGTGGGCAGCCCCCCTCACGCCCCTTGAGGCCCTCAGGAGGCCCGCAGATATCGGGACGGTGGTCCCCAGGAGGGCGAACACACGCTCGGCACCGAGGAGGTCCGAGACGAACAGGGTCGCCTCGGCCAGCTCCTCCCGTGTCAGGGGCCTTGCCCCGGGCTCTGGAGGGGCCAGGGGGGTCTCAAGGTGAACCTGGTCCGGCCCCAGGTCGGATAAGAAGGACGAGAGGGCCCTCAGGTGCTTCTCAGAGGCGTTCCCAAGGCCCCCGGGCAGCTCGAGCAAGGTCACGGACACTATCAGCTTTGAGCCTGATGAAGAAGTGGCCTTCCTGAGCTCCTTAAGGCCCCGGAGGACCTCCTTGAGGCCCGGGAGGGCATCGCTCGGCCTGTTGATGGCCTTCCACAATTCCACGTCAACTGCGTCAAGTTTTGCGACCACGCAATCGGCGCCAGATAAGGCCCTTACGACGCCTTCGTCCCAGAGGAGGGAGGAATTCGTGAAGACCACGACCTCGGCCCCCGGGGCGAGCTCCTCCCTGGCCCTGAGGACCTCTTGGACCACCTCGGCCAGCTCCGGGTGGAGGGTGGGCTCGCCGTTCCCGATCAGGACGAGGGCGTCGAGCTCGTGGCAGGGGCGCAATTGGTTTAGAGCGCTCGCCAGGGCCTCAGCCACCGAGACAGGGCTGGGCCAGCCCCGGACCTCGTCAGCACGCCCGACGATCTCTAGGAAGGGCAGCAGGGGGCAGTAGAGGCACCTGTATGTGCAAGCTGCCTTCCCGGGCGGGAGGACGTTCACGCCCAGGACGGTGCCGAGCCGCCTAGATATGTTGGGGCCGAACACTATGGAGCTTATGACCTGCCCCGTGTCGCACAAGGGCTCGTAGGCCAACACCGGGCCCTCCACCACGAGACCGCCCCTCGCCTTACCACTAATAGGCATGCAATTTGAGCACAACTCGCAATCGTATTTATTAGCTCGCCGGACCGGGCCCACCCGCCATGCGGACCACGGCCCCTAGGCCCGGGAGACAAGTGGCCTTAAGGACGGCCGTAACGGCCATGATGACCGCCCTTGTGTGCGTGGCCACCATGGCCTTCACCATATACGTCCCGGCCACAAAGGGCTACTTCAACCTCGGGGAGACCATGGTCTACACCACGGCCATACTGTTCGGCCCCTACGTGGGAGCCGTGGCAGGCGGCCTCGGCTCGGCCCTTGCGGACCTTTTGCTCGGTTATCCGTTCTACGCACCTGCCACACTCGTCATAAAGGCCTGCGAGGGCTTCTTGGTCGGCTGGCTGACCAGGAAGGGCCTTAGGGCCCAGCCGGGCTTGAGGAAGGGCCTCACCATCGCCATGGCCTTCTTGTCCGGCTCCCTCCTGGGCTCCATAGGGGCCGGATACTACAGCGGGCCCACGACTTTGACCTTGGGGCCCCTTGAGCTGGAGGGCTTCGTGCCGGTATCCCTGTGGGTGTGCTTGGGCGTTGCCCTGGCCACCTTCATAACGGCCCTCGGCTTCAGCCTGGAGCCAGAGGCCGGCTGGCTCGTCCTCTCCATGCTCCTCGGGGGCTCCGTCATGGTCCTGGGCTACTTCCTCTACGAGTTCGCCTGGTTCGGGTGGGCCGCCCTGGCCGAGGTGCCGGTGAACATAGGACAGGTGAGCGTGGGCATAACGGTCGCCATGCCCCTCACCAGGGCTGTTGAGAGGAGGGTGCCGGGCCTCCGCCAGGCTTAAGGCAGGAGGGCCCCACGGATGGAGTAGCTTGTCGGCGGTAGAAGTGGCCATAAGCGCCCTGAGGGTCGTGGAGCCAGAGGACCTGAGGGTCCTCAGGGCCCTGGAGGAGCTCATGACGGCCTACGAATACGTGCCCGTTGAGGCCATAAGGAAGGCCTCGGGCCTCCACCAGAGGGAGCTGACCTACAGGCTCGACAGGCTCCACCAGCTCGGGCTGATAAGGCGTTGGACCGGCCCCTACACGGGCTACGTGCTCCGGATGGCAGGCCACGACCTCCTGGCCCTGCACGCCCTCGTGAAGGCAGATGTCCTTGAGGCCTTCGGCAAGCCCCTCGGGGTCGGGAAGGAAGCAGACGTCTATGACGCCCTCACGCCCGGAGGACACCGTGTGGCCGTGAAGTTCCACAGGCTCGGCAGGGTCAGCTTCAGGCAGACGAGGCGCCTGAGGGGCTACGTCTCGGAGGGCGTGTGGGCCGATTGGTATATCCGGTCCAGGTCGGCTGCCAAGAGGGAGTTCAAGGCCCTAAAGCTCGCCTTCTCGGCAGGCGTTTCCGTCCCCGAGCCCTTGGCCAGGAACAGGCACGTGGTCGTCATGGACATAATAGAGGGGACGGAGCTGGCGAACGTATCCGCCCTCCCAGAGCCCGGGGAAACGCTGGCCGAGGTCCTGCTCAACGTCAGGAAGGCCTACGTGGGTGCCGGCATAATACACGCCGACCTGAGCGAGTTCAACATCATAATAAGGCCTGATGCCAGCATACTGATCATAGATTGGCCACAGTTCGTCTACAAGGACCACCCGAACGCCAGGCAGCTCCTCGAGAGGGACGTCAGGACGGTGCTCAAGTTCTTCAAGAGGAAGTTCAATTTGCGGGCCGAGCTGCCGAGGGCCTTGGACTTCGTCATGGGTCTCGTCGATTCCCTGCCCGAGCTCACTTAGGCGCCTCTAGCACCACGTATAGTATGTTGTTGCCCCTTATCAGGACGTTGGTCCCGTAGCTCATGACTGGTTGCCCGTTCACGAACTCCTTGGCCTGCGATAGCACCACGTTCATGTAGCCATCGCAGTATTCCATTATGCCGTGGTATTCAACGCCGTTCTTCAGCTTTATGATGACGGGCGAGTTCGTGAACCTGGCCAGCATGTTCAGCGGCTTGCGGTTGACCTCCATCCTCGCACCTCGGGCCATAGCTTTGATCTAGCCTTAAAAAGCCTTAGGCTGTATCGGGCGGGGATCGCCAGATGCCTTTTATAGTCCTCACATATACAACTCCTTTTCCTCTGCCGTGCTGCCACATGCCTGTTAAAGCCCTTTAAATAGGGGGCCTGGCGGGTAATACCCCGGGATGCTAGAGGTAGAGCCCATAGCCTTCGACAGCATGGGGACCAGGAGCATGGCCACCATGGTCAGGACGGGCGACCTCGTGGTCCTCATAGACCCGGGCGTCTCCCTTGCGCCCGTCAGGTATGGCCTGCCCCCTCACCCGCTTGAGCTGGCCAGGATGGAGGAGCACCACGACGCCATAGTCGAGGCTGCCCGTGAGGCCGACGTGCTGATCGTGACGCACTACCACTACGACCACCACATGCCGGACGAGCCGGAGATATTCGAGG
>CAZVRS010000009.1:0-16636 GCA_964630115.1 uncultured Candidatus Bathyarchaeia archaeon
GGTGCAGGCGTCTCCTTCCTCAGGTTCAATAGGCTCCTGGCCCGGGTTGGCTCAAGGCCCCTGGCATCCCATAGGTCCCCGGACCTCAAGGACCTAACCAGCCTGGATGCCCTGGTGGTCAGGCCCGTGGGACGTGGCTCCCTCGAGGAGATAATCTTCAGGATGGACCTCCTGAGGCGCCTGGAGGCTGAGGGCGTGGTGGTCGTGAACCCGGCCGAGGCCATAGAGATATGCTCGGACAAGTATAGGGCCCTCTGGCTCATGGAGCTCGCTGGCCTGCCCGTCCCGAGGACGGTCGTGACGGAGGACGTGAGTTCGGCCATGAGGGCCTTCTGGGAGCTGGGGGGCGATGTGGTCGTTAAGCCCATATTCGGCTCCAGGGGGATGGGCAGCGTCCGCATAACCGACCCCGACACGGCCCTTAGGGTCTTCAGGGCCATAGCCTTCCACCACGGCGTCATCTACATGCAGGAGTTCGTGCCCCACGGCCCCTACGACATAAGGGCCTTCGTGGTCGGGGGCGAGGTAGTGGCCTCAATGCGCAGGGTGTCTGGCTCCTGGAAGAAGAACGTATATCAGGGCGCTAGGCCCGAACCCTTGGAGCTGGGCGAGGAGCTCTCAGAGCTGGCCATCAGGGCCGCCGAGGTCACCAAGTGCGAGGTAGCTGGCGTGGACATACTCCCGAGCCCGAGGGGGCCACTCCTGACGGAGATAAACAGCCAGCCCGGCTGGATGGGCCTCCAGAGCGTCTCAAAGACCGATATAGCCATGAAGATAGCATCCTACGTGATCTCCAAGGTCAGGTCCTGACGAACTTGGCTATGAAATACCCATCGCACCTGTGGATGTGCGGGTAGAGCCTCTGGCACTCCCTCAGGCCTCTGAGGCCGGGCAAGCCCAAGAAGGGCTCTGCTGGCTCGAGCTCGAAGTCCGGGTGGGTCCTGAGGAACCTCTCTATGACGAGCTCGTTCTCCTCGACCAAGACGCTGCAGGTCACGTAGACGAGCGTCCCGCCCGGCCTCACGTGCTTTGAGCACGAATCTAGTATCCTGTATTGGACCTTGGCCATGTGCTCGGCCGAGCTTGGCGTAAGCCTCCATCGGGCGGAGGGTGCGTGGGCGAAGGCGCCCGTCCCCGTGCAGGGCAAATCGAGCAGGACCAAATCGGCCTCGAGGCGGGAGGGGAGGGGAAATCTGGCATCTGCCAGCAGGGGCCAGGCTATTTTCACGCCCATCTTGGCCGTCAGGCTTTTCCAGGTCCCGAGCCTCCTGGGCGAGTAATCGACCGATATTATGGTCCCCTCGTTCTCCATGAGCTGGGCCATGTAGGTAGTCTTGGCCCCCGGGGCAGCACATACGTCGAGGACGGTCATGCCTGGCTCGGGCCCGGCCACCTCGACTGCGAGGCAGCTGGCCTTGTCCTGGACGTATATGAGGCCCTCCCTGTAGGCCCTCGTCATTATTATCGGCTTCTCCGCCCCTAGGACCTCGTAGACGTGCCTGAGCCCTTCAACGGGCCTCAGGGCTACGCCTTCCCTGGACAAGGACTTGAGTATCTCCTCCTCGTCCCCCTTCAGCGTGTTGACCCTAACGTATGTCGGCGTGGGCGTGAGGCAGGCCCTCAGGAAGGCCAGGGCCTCTCGCCTCCCGAGGTCCCTGTATAGCACGTCGAGCAGCCACCTCGGGACGCCCAGCTCTAGGGCCAGCCTATCGTCGGTCCCGAGTTCGGCTAGGACATCCGATACGCTCATGGTGGTCAAACGGCCTAAGGCACGTTCCACGGGCAGTAGGGCCCCGGGACCGAGCGCCTCACGGGCCTTCCTGGCGAACTCCAAGAGCTCCCTGGCGCTGGCCTTCTCTAAGACGGCCCTGTAGGCGAACAGCCTCAGGAACGCCTTGGTCCTGGGCTTCAGCTCGCCGAGCTCCACGGGCCCGAGGGCCCTAGAGGCCAGCTCGTCCAGAAGGCCCAGCTTCTTCAGGGCCTCTAAGACGAGCCTGTGGGCGAACCTTATGGCCCCTGGGTCTTTTACGCCCAGCTTCCCCGCTGCCTCGCTTAAGGCCAGCTTCTCGCTCTTCCTCCTGGCATCTACTTCCCTTAACGCCTCCACGGCCAGCCTTACGACCTCGTCCATCAAGTCCTCTACACGAGGCCCGTGGCTCAACTTAAGTAGGGCAGGGGCCAAATCCTCGGTGGAGAGGTCATGGGCAGGGTCCAGAAGAAGCTATCCGATTTCCTGGCCAGAGGAGGAGGGTCCAGCAAGCCGGAGGCCAAATCCGAGGGCGAGGCCCGGCTGAGGTTCCAGGCCCCCGGCCCAACGGACCTGCTGAGCTTCGTCGAGGTTGAGAAGCCTAGACCTCCCGAGCCCAGGGTGATCTCGAGGGAGGAGCTGGCTTCCTTTTCGCCCGAGGAACCTGAGGAGCTCGGCAGGGCCTTCCTGATAGACGTGAGCTATGATGGCGAGAAGGGATGCGCCCGCCTGAAGTTCTACGAGCCCGTGGAGCAGAAGGTATACGTATGGTATGACAAGACGGGCCACAAGCCCTACTGCCTAACGGACCTCAGGCCGGAGGAAGTGGAGAAGCTCAGGTCCGTGGTAGGCCACCAGGGCTTCGACCACCTCGAGGTCGTGGAGAAAATGGACCTCCTGAGGGACAGGCGCATCAAGGTCACGAAGGTGGTGGCGAAGGACCCGCTCTCCATAGGCGGGAGGCCCAAGGGGGTCATAAGGGAGCTGCTCAAGGAGGAATCGAGGCAGGTATTGGGCTATGAGGCGAAGGTGTGGGAAGCTGCCATAAAATACCACGAGTGCTACATATACGATACGGGCCTAATTCCCGGGATGCCCTATAGGATATCGGGCGGGAAGCTGATGCCGGCCTGGGAGAAGCCCAAGATGCTCGAGGAACTATCAAGGGTCCTGGAGGACCAGCCCGAGGAAATAAGGGAGAAGGCCCTCGAATGGGCATCCCTATTGGAATGCGAGGCCCCCGACTTCAGGAGGGTGGCCCTTGACATAGAGGTCTATTCGAAGGTCCCGACCAGGGTGCCTGATGCCCACGAGGCCGAGGAACCGATAATATGCGTTTCCCTGGTGGGCTCAGATGGCCTGGAGAGGGTCCTCCTGCTCCGGAGGGAGGGCTTGCCCGAAGGCGATTTCCGCTTGCCCGAGCACGTCAGGGTGGAGTTCTACGAAAGTGAGGAAGAACTGCTCCTGGCCGTCTTCGGGGCCTTAATCGATTACCCGGTCGTGGTGACCTTCAACGGCGATGACTTCGACCTGAGGTATCTGTTCCACAGGGCGGAGAGGCTGGGCTTCAGCCGCAAGGAAATACCGATAGAGCCCGGGAGGGACAAATACTCGCTCAAGTATGGCATCCACATAGACCTATACAAGCTCTTCAGCATAACGGCCCTCCAGGTCTACGCCTTCGGGAAGAAGTATGAGAGCGTGAGCTTGGACGAGGTGGGCTCGGCCCTCTTGGGCATGAGGAAGGAGGAGGTAGCCAAGCCCATATCGGAGCTCTCCTACGCCGAGCTGGCCTCCTACTGCTACAGGGACGCCCTGATAACGCTCAGGCTGACGCAGTTCGACAACGACCTCGTCATGAAGTTGGCCGTGCTTTTGAGCAGGATAAGCAAGATGCCCATAGAAGATGCCACGAGGCTGAGCGTCTCCAAGTGGATAAGGTCCTTCATGCAGTTCGAGCTGAGGCGCATGGGGGCCCTGATACCGAACAAGGAGGACATACTGGCCGAGAAGGGCGCCACGACGACCACCAAGGCCGTCGTCAAGGGCAAGTATATGGGCGCCATAGTGGTCAAGCCCAAGCCCGGCATACACATGAACGTGACCGTCTTGGACTTCGCATCCCTATACCCGTCCGCCATAAAGGCCTGGAACCTCAGCTTCGAGACCGTGAGGTGTCCTCACAAGGAGTGCCGTGACAACCTCGTGCCAGGCCTCCCCCACTGGGTATGCCGGAAGAAGCGGGGCATAACGAGCCTCCTAATAGGCTCCCTGAGGGACCTGAGGGTCTACTGGTATAAGCCGAAGTCGAAGGACAAGAGCCTGCCCGAGGACCTCAGGGCCTGGTATAAGGTCATCCAGCTCGTCCTCAAGGTCATCCTAAATGCCTCCTACGGCGTCTTCGGCGCAGACATATTCGAGTTCTACTGCCCGCCGGTGGCCGAGAGCACGACGGCCATAGGGC
Source organism: uncultured Candidatus Bathyarchaeia archaeon (assembly GCA_964630115.1). Classification (GTDB taxonomy): domain Archaea; phylum Thermoproteota; class Bathyarchaeia; order EX4484-135; family EX4484-135; genus EX4484-135. Next base: position 4,212 of record CAZVRS010000009.1, read on the forward strand.
GCCACGCCATAACGTCCGTCATAGAGAAGTGCTCTGAGATGGGCATGGAGGTCCTCTACGGCGATACGGACAGCGTCTTCCTGAAGGGGCCGACAGAAGAACAGATCGAGGCCCTGATAGAATGGGCCGAGAAGGAACTGCACATGGACCTCGATGTCGATAAGGTCTACCGTTATGTGGTCTTCTCGGAGAGGAAGAAGAACTACCTCGGCGTCCTCGTGGACGGCACGGTGGACGTGAAGGGCCTGTTGGGCAAGAAGAAGCACGTCCCCAAGTTCATAAAAGAGGCCTTCAAGGCCGTCGTGGAGGAACTCACGCTCGTGAAGGAGCCAGAGGACTTAGAGATAGCCAAGGAGAAGATAAAAGCCATCCTGAGGGAATACTACCAGAAGCTGAAGAACAGGCAGTTCGAGCCTATTGACCTGGCGCTCCACGTGACGCTCGGCAAGGAGCCCGAGAAATACACCAAGACCACGCCCCAGCACGTGAAGGCGGCCAAGGTCTTGGAGCTCGTCAGGCCCGAGAGGAAGCTGAAGGCAGGCGACATAATATCGTTCGTGAAAGTGGCCCCCGTCAGCGTGGACGAGGTCGTGAGGAGGGCCAGGCCATCCCTGAGGCCGGAGGAGAGGAAGAAGTTGGCCGACGACCTGAGGGCCTTCGTGAAGGACAAGTATGTGGATGTCCTGCCCATAGAGTTGGCCACGAGGGAAGACGTCGACATCGACAAATACATAAGCCTCCTGGAGTCCACTTTCGAGCAGATATTGGATGCGCTGGGCATGAGCTTCAGCGAGGTCGTGGGCCTGACGAAGCTTGAGAGCTTCATGTTCTAATCCAAACCGCACGCCTCCTGGCCCCGGCTGAGCTCGGGCGTAGAAGTCTCGGGAAGGCCAAAAACGGCCCTTAGATTATGAGGGCATAGTTCACGAAGAGGGGCAGGAGCGTTATGGATACGATGCTCACCAGCTTTATGAGTATGTGGAGCGATGGGCCAGCCGTGTCCTTCAGCGGGTCCCCTACCGTATCGCCTATCACGGATGCCTTGTGCGTGTCCGTGCCCTTCCCACCGAAGTGCCCGTATTCTATGAACTTCTTGGCGTTGTCCCAGGTGGCCCCGGTGTTGAACATGAAGGTGGCCAGCACGGCACCAGTTATGGTGCAGGAGAGCAGGAAGGCCGTGAGGGCCCAGGGGCCGAGGAGGAGGCCCACGGCTATGGGCATTATGAGGCCTATCAGGGTCGGGGCCACCATCTCCCTCAGGGCGTATTTCGTGCTTATGTCCACGCACTTGGCGTAATCTGGCTTGGCCTTGCCCTCCAAGATGCCTGGTATCTCCCTGAACTGCCTCCTTACCTCCTCAACCATCTTGTAGGCGCCACGGCCCACGGCCCTTATGGCCAGGGCGGAGAACAGGAAGGGCGTTATGGCCCCCAGGACGGCGGCGGCTATGAAGGTCGGGTCAACTGCCACGAGGTGGTGGGCCAGGTCCGAGAGGCTCTTAAGGACGCCCTTGTGCGTGTATTTGGCGGCCTCACATACGTAGGCGAAGAGCATTATGGCGCTCGTTATTATGGCACAGCCCATGGCGTAGCCCTTCGTTATGGCCTTGGTTATGTTCCCGACGGCATCGAGTTCGTCCAGGGCCTCGCCCACCTCGTCCTTTATGCCCGACATCTCGGCTATGCCGTCCGCATTATCCACTATGGGGCCGAAGGTGTCGGCCGACTGTATGATGCCGGTCATGCTCGTTATGCCCAGGGCCGTGGCAGCTATGCCGTAGAGGCCAGCCACGCTGCCCCCAACCGGGAGCATTATGAAGTAGGAAGCCGCCAGGACGGCTGCCACGCCTATGAGGGGTATGGCCGTGCTCTCCAGGCCGTAGGAGAGGCCCGTTATGATGTTTATGGCAGCGCCCATCTGGGCTGCCTTGGCCGTCTCGACGACGGGCTTCTTCCCTATGCCCGTGTAGTATTGGACCGCCAGAGCCAGCACTATGGCCGAGACCATGCCCAACAGGGCACAGAAGAAGAGCTCCACATATCCCACCAGGCGGGCCAGGAAGTAGAAGCACACGGCCAGGACGGCGCTGGTCGTTATTATGGATATGTTCAGGGCCCTCACGGGCGACTTCAGGGGCCTAGCTGCCAGCACGCCCAGGGTCGTGGCCAGGACATCGAAGCTCCTGCCGAGGAGCGGGAAGACCACGAACAAGAAGGCCACCTCGGGCCTCATGGGGTGCCCTAACGCCTGCATGGCCAAGACGAAGGCCACGCCCACTATCATCATGCATATGAGGTTGTCGGCGTTGGACTCGAAGAGGTCGGCACCCCTGCCAGCGCAATCGCCCACGTTGTCGCCCACCAGGTCTGCTATAACGGCTGGGTTCCTCGGGTCGTCCTCGGGTATGCCTGCCTCTACCTTGCCGACCAAATCAGCCCCGACGTCGGCCGACTTCGTGTATATCCCTCCGCCGAGCTGGGCGAAGAGGGCCGATAGGCTGGCGCCGAAGCCGAAGCCGACCAGTAGGTCGACGACCTCTATGTTGTCCGGGCTCAGGCCGACGAGGAGGCACATGCTCGATATGCCCACCAGGTTAAGGGACGGTATTATCAGGCCCATGACGGCCCCTCCCCTGAAGGCCAGGACGAATGCCTTGCCAGCCGACTTCCGGGCCAGGTTGGCAGCCCTGACGTTCGCCCTCACGGCTGCCTTCATGCCTATGAACGTGGCGACGAGCGAGCATACAGCGCCGTAGACGAAGCCGAAGGCTATCTGCCAGTTCGGCCAGAGGCCGGCCAGCAGGAGGACGGCTATGACCACTATGAAGTAGGATATGGTCTTGAACTCACGCTTCAGGAAGGCGTCTGCACCCTGTTCTATGAAGCTCGCTATCTCACGCATGCGCTCGGTGCCCGTTTCCTCCCTCATGACGAGCCAGTAGAGGAGCCCTATGAGGCCGAGGCCGGCCAAGCCCACGCCCAGGGGTATGAAGAGCAGGGCGCTGTAGTCCATGGCCTACCCTCCCGATCCCGGAAAAACCTTTGATTAAAAGCTTTCCCCATCACTCGGCCAGCTCTATTATATATTCGCAGAATTTGTCCTCTGGCCTTATCTTCCCCACGGTCAACTTCAGCTTGGGGTTAAGGGCCTTCAGGACGCCACGCTCATAACTGAGCATGAGGTTCTCGCAGACCTTCCTGGTAGGTATGTTCAGCTCCCTACAGGCCTCCAAGATGGGGCACCAGGCCGTGCAGTTCACCACGACCTTGTTCGGCCCCCTCTCCACTATGACGTGCTCCTCGGGCTTCAGGACCTCTAGGCCAAGCATCTGCTTGAAGTTCCTCAGCAGCTCCCAGCCGGATAGGGCGTCTATGCCCGTTATGTCCAGCTTCTTGAGCTCCTTGTGGGTCCAGGCTTCACCTTCAGCCGTCATGAGCTCCGAGAGCAGCTCGAAGGCCCTATCGGCCCCTATCACCTCGCCTACCTTCATGACGTAGGCTATGAGCCTCCTCACCCAGGCCACCAGCCTAGACCTGAAGGCTACCAGGGATAGAGGAGGCTCCATCTTCCACCACCGCCGTGGTAGGCCTTACGGTCCTAAGGGCTGATAAGCTTTACCGCCCGCTTATATGCTGGCCCATGGGCCTAAAGGCCGTAGATGGCCAAAAGTATTCCGCTGGTGATGGCGGAGGCCATGAGGACGAAGGAAAGGCCCACCTTGGCGAAGGCCTTAGGTTCAATCCTATAGCCCCTCCTGGTAGTCTCGCCCACCACCACTATGTTGGCGTAGGAGGCCACTATGGTGCCGTTCCCGCCTATCCCTGCCCCGGCCAAGAGGGCCCACCAGAGGGGCGATACGTTGACGCCGGCCTTCGCCATGTCCTTCAGGACGGATATGAGGGCTATGGTGAAGGGCACGTTGTCCACGAAGCACGAGACGAGCGTCGAGGACCAGAATATGAGCATGAGGCTGGCCACCCTGTTCCCGTCCGCAGTAGCTATTATGGCCCCGGACAAGTCGTGGATGACGCCCGTCTTCTCCAGCCCGCCGACTAAGACGAGCAGGCAGGCCACGGAGATGACCGTTTCCCAATCAACCTCCCTTATGACCGGGCCAGCCCTCTCGCCCACCACGACGAGGGCTATGGCAGCTACTATGAGGGCCATGGCCCCGGGCGAGACGCCTATCATGGGGCTCACCACGAGCATGGCAACCATCACGAAGAACGTGGCGAGGAGGAAGGCGAAGAGCTTCTTGTCCGTTATGACCTCGGAAGGGCTTACGGGTATCCTAGTGTATTTCGGCCTCATCTTGGCCAGCTCCTCCTTCCTCAAGAAGGAGAACATGAACAACACCATGGCGAGGTTCGCCACGGCCATGGGCCACATGTGGGCCGTGAAGTCCACGAACGTCATGCCCGAGGCAGATGCGACCAGTATGTTCGGCAGGCTGCTTATGGAAGTGCTCATGCCCCCTATGTTGGACGCAAATATGAGGGCCATTATGAAGGGCCTCGGGTCAAGCTCCAGGATCTCGGATATCTCTATCACGACCACGGCCATCAGGAGGACGGTGACCACGTTCGCTATGGTGAAGCTGCTGAGCAAGAAGGTGATGCATATGAAAACGAACATCATCTTCATGGGGTCGCACTTCACCAGGTTGGCCATGTGAATGCCGATCCACCTGAAGAAGCCCACCCTGCTGAGCATGTGTATTATTATCATGACGCCTATGAGCATGCCGAGGACGTTGAAGTCCATGTAGCTGAGGGCTTCCGTCCAGCTCAGGACGTTGGTGAGGAGGAGTATGGCCACGCCAGCCAGGCTGGCGACCGTGAGCTCCCTGAGGCCCAGCATGATTAATAAGTAGACGCCAACGAACACCGCTACGGCTATCAGGCCCGGCTGGAGGGCGAACGCCATCTCAAGGCCTCCCGAGGAGTTCAAAACAGCCCTTGCTTGTTTCCAGCGCCTACGGCCACACGGGGAAGCCCTTGAAGTAAAAATAAGCCTTGCTTGAAGATGCTAAACGGCCCCTCAGGGCCGGAGGGCATGGACAAAGGGCATCAGGAGCCGAGCGGGGGGAGGGACATGGCCAGGAGCACGATGTTAGTCATGGCGGTCGTGAAGAAGACGAACTTCATGCCCGTCTTGAAGAAGGCCTTGGGCCCTATCCTGTAGCCCTTGGTCGAAACGGCCCTTATGACCACTATGTTGGCGTAGGAGGCCACTATGGTGCCGTTCCCTCCCAGGCAGGTCCCGGCCGCCAAGGCCCTCCAGAGGTGCCTTGCCTCTTGCCCGTCTATGACGCTGAGGGTGGATATCATGGTCATGGTGAAGGGCACGTTGTCTATGAAGGCCGATGTCAGGGCCGATAGCCACAGCATGACCGTGGTGCCCAGGGGCTCGTGGAGCAGGTAAGGTGCCATCAGGCTCGCCAGGTCCCTTATGACCCCGTGCTTCTCCAGGGCCCCGACGAGTATGAGGAGGCAGGCCACGGAGATGACCGTTTCCCAATCGACCTCCCTTATGACGGGCTGAGCTCTCTCGCCCACCAATATCAGCATCACGGAGGCCGTCATCATGGCCACGGCCCCGGGCGATACCCCGAGGCTGGGCCCGATGACGAAGCCGATTATCATGCATATGAAGAGGGCGAGGCAGGTGAAGAAGGTCCTGCGGTCGGCTATCACGCTGGACGGGCTTATCGGGACCCTCCTGAACCTGGGCCTGGCTTTCGTGAGTTCGCCACGGTAGGTCAGGAGCAGCAGGCCCAGGAGGGCCGCCAGGCTGACGAAGGTGGGGGCCCACATCATGGAGCAGAACTCCCAGAAGGTCATGCCGAGCGTTGAGGCTATCAGTATGGTCGGGAGGCTGCTCACAGAAGTGCTCATGCCAGCTATGTTGACGGTGAATATTATGGCCATCACGAAGGGCCTCGGGTCCAGCTCCAGCAGGTCCATGATGTCCATGGCCACCAAGCTCATCATCAGGGCTATGACCACCGTGGCGCCTGCGAAGCCCGTGAGCAAAGCGCTGACGCAGACGAAGAGGACCATCATCTTCATGGGGTCGCACTTCACCAGGTTGGCCATGTGAATGCCGATCCACCTGAAGAAGCCCACATGGCTCATCAGCCTGGCCACTATCATGACCCCGACGAGGAGGGCGAGCACGTCAAATTCCACGAAGTGCCATACTTCTTCCCAGCTCAAGAGGCCCAGGAGGACCAAGAGCGTGACACCCATCATGCTCGCTACCGTGAGCTCCCTCAGGCCCAGCATTATGAGTAGGTAGACGCCCAGGAAGACGGCTAGTGCTATCAGCTTAGGGCTTATCATGGCGTATCCCCGGTTTTTCGCACAATTATCTTCCACGGGAATTGGCTATGACCGAATGGCCTCCCTATCACCCGTGTGAACCAAAATAAGTTTTACGTTTTATGCGGGAAAAGCGCCTCTGCTAGGAGAACATGGCCAACAATATGACGTTAGTTATGGCCGTCGTGAGGAAGACGAACGTCATCCCCATGCGGGCGAAGGCCTTTGGGTCTATCCGGTAGCCCCGCTTGGAGACCTCGTTCACGACCACTATGTTCGTGTAGGTGGCCACTATGGTGCCGTTCCCTCCCAGGCCCGTCCCCATGACGAGGGCCCACCACAGCGGGTAGGTATGGACGCCCTGGGCTTCCATGGCCTTCAGGACGGACACCATGGCTATTGTATAGGGTATGTTGGCTATCACAGCCGAGACGAGGGAGGAAAGCCAGAGGACGACCGTTATGCCCAGCGGGGTCCCGCCTCCTATGTGGGAGGCCAGGAAGGCCGCTATGTCCTCTATGAGGCCCGTTCGCTCCAGCCCGCCGACCAAGATGGAGAGGCACATGACGGATATTATGGATTCCCAATCTACCTCACGTATCAAAGGCCCGATTTTACCGCCACCGATTATCAATAACACGGCCGCTGCTATCAGGGCCACCGAGCCGTAGGAGAAGCCCAGGGGAGGGCCCACGACGAAGCCCACCATCATGGCCAGGAAGACGCCCGTTGAGAAGTAGAAGAGCTTCCTGTCCCTTATGACCTCGGAAGGGCTCACGGGCATCCTGACGTATTTGGGCCTCATGACCAAGAACACGTTCTTGTTCATGTAGATGAAGGTGGCCAGTAGGGCCGCTATGCTGGCGTAGCAGGGCAGCCATACGTTCGAGAAGTATTCAGGGAACGTGAAGCCTCCCCCGGCCGCTATGATGAGGGGCGGTAGGTCGCTCATGGGCGTGCTCACGTGGATGTTCACGGTGAATAAGAGCCCGAGCACGAAGGGCCTCGGGTCCACGTCCAGGAGGTCGGACACCTCCATTATGGTGGCGACCATGGTGAGGAAGACCACTATGGCGTCCCCTGTGAAGGCATCTAGGGCGAGGCTAACGGCCACGAAGAGCAAGAACATCTTGAGGGGATCGCACTTCGTTACGTTCGCCACGTGGAGGGCGATCCACCTGAAGAAGCCCACGTCATTAAGGGCTTCCACGACCACCATGGTCCCCATGAGGAGCGCTATTACGTCGAAGTCCACGTGCCCCCACATCCCCCTGGGGTCCAGTATGCCGACGAGCAGAAGTATGGCCACGCCAGCCAGGCTGGCGACAGTGAGCTCCCTTAAGCCGAGCATTATGAGTAGGTAGACGCCCAGGAAGACGGCTAGTGCTATCAGCTTCATGGCCATCACGGCGAGCACCCCTCGTAACGCCCGGCCATAATGGTCCTGAAACGGCGTTTAGGACGCCTGCCCTAGGGTTCGGGAGACCGGATAAACCTTACTGTGGGCGGGAGGCCTAAAGCCGATCAGCGGGCCGCCTTGCCCCGACATAAGATCGGGCATCACACGACCTCAGGACCCACGTGCCTATATGACCTGGGCTACTGCGTAGTTCCTACCGATCCTGATTATCCTTACCTTCACGTGCTGGCCGGGCCTGGTTCCCGGGACGAAAATGACGAGCCCTTCTATACGTGCTATGCCAGAATCGCCACGCCTGCTCATCTCAACGATATCTACTTCGTGCTCTTCGCCGACGGCCACGGGCATGGGCTTCCTGGGGCCCCTGAGGCCGAAGGCCTTCTTCCTGCTCACTTCCCTCACCTCCCTCTCGGTTGTTGGCCGGGGGCCGGACAGGCCACTTATATGTTTTTTGATGGCCGTGGGCTCTCAGATGAAAAGTATCTCAAAGGCGCAGTGGTCCGCACCGCTGGCCTTCGTCCTCAGCTTGCTTATCCTGGCCTTGCGGAAGGCGTTGGAGAAGCCCTCTATCAGCCCCTCGGTTATGATGCACAAGAACGGTTCTTCCTCCGGCCTCCTGAACGGGCAGTTCTTCAGCTTGACGAGCAGCTTCCCACCTTCCTCGACTATCTCCGGTTCTGCCCCAGCCCTGTCGAGCACCATGGTCAAGGCGTCCTTCAGCTCCCCGTGGCCTAGGGCCTTCATGCTCCTGGCCAGGCTGGCCCCGTAGTCCCTGGCGGCGAACTTCAGGACGCTTGCTGCCCCCTTCTCGCCTATGACCTCCTTCATGCCCTTGAGGGTCAGCTTGAGGAAGGAATCGTAGAACGAGAGCAGAGTCCTAAGCCTTACTTCTACCTTGCGCACTCCACCCACCCGTGCCGGCCAACAAAGTTGGCGATATAAGATTTGGCCCCTAGGCAGCTGCCCCAGGCCTGACGAGCCTGACGGCGGCCCTCCTGTAGAAGACCGCTATCAGGACAGCTGCCACCACGCCCATGAAGGGCCAGAAGGGGCTGGCCAAGAACTTGTCCATGGGCCTAGCGGGCAGCTCGAAGGTGAAGGTATCGCCCGATGCCTTGACCAACCTGGCGCCCTTCGGGAGCACGAAATACCAAGCAGGATCAAATCCTTCCTCGGCCGTTGAGTTCAGGAAGAGGGCTTCCCTAGTCCCGTTCTCCAGCCTGACCACTTCCCACTTCTGGAGCGGGGCCCCGAAGTAGGAGCTGAAGTTCAGCCTTAGGACGACCGTCCGGCCGTGCTTTATTTCTACGTCGGCCTTCCTCCAGCCCGCCTGGACCTCGTAGAGCCTGGCCATGGTGGTCCTGTTGTAGTAGAACTTCACGAGGCCCTTGCCAGCCAGCGTGAAGCTGGCCCTCACGGTCCTCGTCTCGTTGTCAAACGTCAAGCTGGGCCTGCGGTAGTAAACGCCCTTGACCCCTTGCTCGGATAGGTAGCTCACCACGGCCTCGGGTATGGTGCTGTTGTTGAAGTCGGGCCTCGAGGCCAAGATGCGCTCGTATAAGGTGGCGTTGACGTTGGAGAGGACTATCCTGACCGAAATCCGACCTACGTCCACATAGGCTTTTACCTCGAGGGAAGCCCCTGCGGTCCCGGCCAGGCCCTGGCAGGCCAGCAGGAAGGCCATCAGGGCGATCGCCAGGCCGACCGGCAGGGCCCTCCTCAAGCTCAACGGCCCTCCTAAGGCCCCCTGCTGCCATGAGGGAAAAGCCTTATCCCATGCGACAAGGATAGCGAAGTGCTTTTATATTAGCTCCCAACCCCGGAACATACCGGGGGGCCATGGCCATGGAGGAGCTAGCCCAGGTGCTCTTGATAGCCATCCAGCTGTTCGCAATACTCGACCCGCCGGGCTCGATACCGGCCTTCCTGGCCCTGACGGAAGGCCAGGACGAGTCGGGGCGTGCCCGGCTAGCCAGGACTACGACTTGGCTGGTGATGGGCCTCATGGTGTTGTTCGCCCTAGTGGGCAACTACATCCTAGCAGCCCTGGGCATAAGCGTGGAGTCCCTGAAGCTCGGCGGGGGGCTCCTCCTGTTGGCCCTGTCGCTCGACCTGGTGCTGGGCTCGAGGAGGGAGGAAAGTGGTGAAGATGAAAGCGTCGTCGTGCCCGTGGCCACGCCCCTGCTGGTGGGGCCGGGGACCATAACGACCCTCATAATACTGTCGGCCTACCACCCGGTCCACGTCCTCCTGGCGGCCGTGGCCCTCGTATCGGCCATGGCATATGCCTGCCTGAGGTTCTCAAATGCCCTCGTCAGGCTCCTGGGCAAGACGGGCATAAAGGCCATGTCCAGGCTCATGGCCGTCCTCGTGGCCGCCATGGCCGTGGAGATGATACATTCGGCCCTCTTGGCCTGGGGCATAGCGGAGAACTGACCTTTAAGGCCAAAACGGGAAAATACGTCCTTCTTGCCCCTTCTCCCCTAGAACTCCCTCAGGTCACCGTCGGCGGGGTAGGCGGAGCTGTCGGCGTCTCCCCTAGGACGAGGAGTAGGTCGTCCTCTATCCTGGCCTGGGAAGTCATGTGGTTGTTCGGGTCCTTTATGAGCGTGTAGAACCAGTAGATGGCCCAGATGAGCGGCAGGATGAAGTAGAGGATGAGGTAGACGAAGAAGCTCCTGTGCGGTATTGGCTCCGGCCTCCTGGTGTCTATCGGGCGGTAGCCCAGGGCCGTCAGGGCGGAGTTGACCTGCATCCACATGTCGTCTTCCCTGTGCTCGTGCCTATACCAATCCCTCATGAGGAAGTAGAGCACGTATAGTATGGCGAATACGTTGACGATCGGTATGATGCACAGCACGACCCAGAGGACGGGGCTCCTCTCGACCTCCTCCATCCTGGCCTCGCTGAGGTAGCGCTCAACCAGGCTGAGTTGGCCCGAGATGTCAACGCCCTTCTCGGCCGACAGCTCCCTGAGGGTGGCCACTATGTCGGCGAACAGGTCCTGGGTCCTCTTGAAGTGCGTGTTCCTGCGCTTTATCAGCATGTATATCAGGTAGAGCATCAGGACGGAGGGTATCAGCGACGCTAGGAAGCCCACTAGGTATACGGTGCCCGTCATCTGGGTCACCATATAGGGCCTCCCATGCGTCAGCGTGAACAGCCAGATGGAGAGGGCGATGCCTATCAGGGCGCCCACGAGCGGGAAGAGGCACCAGGCCGTTGAGAGCAGTCTATCGGCCTCGGTCCTCCTGGCTACGGTCATCCTCAGCCTGTCCATGCTTGTGCTCATAGCTTCCCCCCAGGCGGGGGAAGCTATGAGCATCGGCTATTTAAGATTTGGGAGTAGGTTTATAAGGAGTCCTGCGGGAGGATTGCACGGCCCGCCGGGAGGGAAGCAGGGCCAAAGGGCGGGGGAAACGCCCGGTCTCATTCCGAACCCGGAAGCTAAGCCCCGCTCCGTCCCCGGTGGTAGTTCGGTCTTCGGCCGAGCGAAGCCGGGGAAGCTCTGCTGGGCTCTGCCCAGTTCTCGGCGGGCCTGAACGGCCTTTTCACTTGCACAAGGCCATGAGCAACACGGCCGACAAGGCCGACAGCACGGCTGCGTAAGAGAAGGCCCACACAACGCCCACCGCATCCCATATCAGGCCCGCTATGGCTCCCGAGGCCAGGCTGGCGAACCCTATGCTCGTGTGGAATATGCCCAACGCATAACCCCTCCCTTCAGCGGGCGCTAGATCAGATGCATAAGCCCTCTGGGTCCCGTCCACTAGGGCCTTTGAAGCCCCGTAGAGGCAGAACAAGGCCACGGCGGCGGGCGCTAGTGAGGCCACGCCCTTGGCCGTGAAGCCCAGGCACGTCAGGGCGAAGATGGCGTAGCCCAGGGCTATGACCTTCTTCCTGCCTATTAGGTCCGACAGCATGCCGCCGGGGAGCGATAGCAGGGCGTATACCACGTTGAAGATGACGTAGAGCAGGACGGCGAAGGTCAGCCTGTCCAGGCCCAGCGGTGGGCTCACGAACCTGAGGGCGAACAGGACGAAGAGCATGTAGGTCATGTTGGCCAGGCCGAAGAGGGAGGCCACGAAGACGAAGGCCTTCAGGTCCCTCGGCAGCCCCGGCCTTGCGGGTTTTTCCTCCCGTCCCCCGGCCTTCTCGCCCCTGGGCCTGAGGACCTCCCTGACCGGGACGAGCGGTATCAAGGCCAGGAAGGCCACCAGGGCGCCGAGTATCATTATGTCCCTTATGGACCAGCCGTAGAGTAGGAGCAGCAGGGCCACCACGGACCCTATCACGGCCCCTGAGGTATCTAGGGCCCTGTGGAGGCCGAAGGCCTTCCCACGCTTCCCGCCAGATTCGGCTATAAGGGCGTCCCTTGGGGCCGTCCTGATGCCCTTGCCCGTCCTCTCCACGGCCCTTATGGCCATCAGTTGGGGCCAGGAGGCCGAGAAGGGCATGGCCATCTTGGAGACGGCCGATATGGCATAGCCAACGGCCGTCAGGGCCTTCCTCCGGCCGATACGGTCCGAGATGTAGCCGGCTGGCGCCTTCAGTATGTTCTGGGCCAGATCGCCCACACCGCCCACGAGGCCCACAGCCAGAGCAGATGCCCATAGGGTCTCCACGAACTTCGGCAGGACTGGATGTATCATCTCGCTGCTCACGTCCGTTATGAAGCTCAC
>CAZVRS010000010.1:0-11764 GCA_964630115.1 uncultured Candidatus Bathyarchaeia archaeon
TCAACCCCAAGCACGAGATATTCCAGTCCTACTTCAGCAGGGGAATGCCCAAGCCGAAGGACGTGAAGATAGGCGATGTGCTCTTCAGGGGTATGTTGGACTTCGGTGAAGCGATCATAGAGGCCGTGGAGAAGTGCCCGATAGAGCTACAGCCCTACCTATACCGGAAGGTCCTGCTCTCAGGTGGTAACTTCCAGTGGAAGGTGCCCGAGGGCCTCGAGGGCGTGGCCGTTGATTCGGCCACGAAGATAAGGGAGCTCCTGAGGGAGAAGGGGGTTGAGGAAGTATCGGTTGAGATGGCCCCTGAGCCCAAGTTCAGCGTTTGGCGTGGCTGCATAATATACGGTTATGCTGTCCCCGACCGCTTCGAGTGGTCCTGGGACCGCATGGAGGGCTGGATGAAGTTCAGGCCGTGATGGTCATGGAGGGCCGCCCGGCCCTTGAGGAGTGGTTCAGGTCCAGGGGCTTCGAGCCAGCCGACCCGAGCGACTTTGAGGGCCCATCCGGGAGGCCCGACATGGCTTTTTCCGGACCCGAAGGAACCGTTTTCCTCGTGACGGCCAGTGAGAAGCTGATCTCAGATAGGAACTACTTCATGGAGATCGTCATGAGAGCTTCTTCCCTCAGGAGGGCCTGCAATTACCTTTACCTGGCCGTTCCCAAGCTTGCCGTCCCGTTTGTTGATGCGGAAGTGCTCAGAAAGCATGGCATAGGCCTCCTGATGGTTGATGGCGATAGGGTCGTTGAGGTCCTGGCCTCGCCCTACAGGCCCGTTGAAGGAGGGAAGCCTGTCCAGGAGGCCGGCCTTGAGCCAGGCATGCTGGCCAACTTATTTGACCGGCTCTCGGCCTTAGAACAGAGACTCTCGGCCCTTGAAAGAGAGCTCATGGCCTTAAGGCCCCTCACCGGCGAGCTAAAGGCCCTCAGGGGCCTTAGGGAGGAGATAAGGGCCCTCTCGGCCAGGGTTGACGTCATATCGAGGCGCCTGGACTCCCTCTCGGCCAGCATATCGGGCCTCAGGCCGACCGGGCCCGTGGCACCGAGCCCAGCTCCTCCCGCCCCCTCTGGGCCGCCGAGACCCGAGTTAGAAGGCCTGCCAAGCTTCTTCAAAGACAACCCGTGGCTAGACATACTGTCCAGGAGGGGCCAGGATGAGATACCCGCTTGAGATGCCGAGGATGACGCCCATAAGGCGCATACAGATGGTCGTCGACGTGGAGGACCCTATGGTGCCCGCCCTACCGCTGCCGGAGTTCGTGAAGGCCTTCGGGAAGGAGCCCGAGCCGCCCAGGTATAGGGTCCTCACCATAGAGGTCCTGGTCTGCCCCGAGGACGGGAACGTCGTCCTGGCGAGCGAGTGCGCAGAATGCCCCCGCTTCCTCAGGCGCTCCGGAGATTACATAATATGCGTGCCCTCCAGGGTGTCCAGCCCCTGAGGGAAGGACACCATGGGCCAGGAGGCCCCTCTAGGGCGAGATGTCTTGCTCTTGGTGGCCTATTCCTTCCCAGTATCGATTAGCATAGGCCTGAGGATGGTAATACTCATGCCTTACCTAAGCCTCCTGGGTTTCTCAGAATCCCAGATGGGCCTTATAGCCACGGTGGGCACCCTCTCCATGGCCATTCTGGCGGTCCCCATGGGCATCTTATCCGACATGAGGGGTAGGAAGGCATTCCTGGCTTCCTCAAGGCTCTTAGTGGCTTTTTCCGACCTCATGTTCTTGACCCTGAGGTCATTTGAGGCGTTGCTCATCGCCAACTTCATAGGTGGCCTTGGCGCCTCCATGAGTTCTGCCGTGAGGTATGCTTTCCTGGCCGATAAGACCTCGGGGCCAAGGCGAAGGTGGGCTTTCACGGCTTCTTTCGCCTTGTTCTCCCTGGGCTCAGTGGCGGGCTCCCTGCTGGCCGGGCTCCCGGACCTCATCAGGGCCCGTTATGGCTTGGACCTGGCCGAGGCCACGAGGCTCCTCTTCGCCTTGTGCATGGCCTCTTCCCTGACAAGCTTCTCGCTCGTCCTGCCCGTGCGGGATGAGAAGCCCAGGCCCGGGCGGAGGGCCAGGCTCCTGGCGGTCCGCTCCTGGGACGTGATAGGGTTCTTCTGCCTTTCCCAGGCCCTGCTGGGCCTTGGAGCTGGCCTCGTTGTGCCGTGGTTCTCATACTACTTCTTCGCACGGTTCGGGGCTAGGTTGTCCGAGCTTGGCTTCTTGTTCGCAGCAGCACAGGCGGCCATGGCCCTTGGGAACGTATTGGCCTCTAAGATGGCCTCCAGGCTCGGGAGCATTAGGACCGTCGTGGCCTGCCAGCTGGCGTCCGTAGGAGCCCTACTGGCCATACCGTTGTCGCCTTCCTTCACGCTGGCATCTGCCTTCTACGTCCTAAGGGCCGTCCTGATGAACATGGCGACGCCCGTCCTCAGGGCCTACTACATGGGCCTGCTCAAGCGGGACGAGAGGGCCTCGGGCAACGCACTCCAGAACTCCACCTTCTGGTCCTTCAGGTCCTTGGGCACCTACTGCTCTGGCCTCATCATGGAGGCCATATCGCTCGACATGCCCTTCTTCATCACCTCGCTCCTCTACCTGTCTTCCTCCCTGGTCCTATACGGGGCCTTCGGCAGGAGGGCCGAGGACACTACATCCTTATGACCTTGAGGGGCCCTTGGTCCTCGGAGACGTAGACCTCGGCAGAGTGCTTCCTCCAGCAGCTCTCACAGCAACGCTTTTAAAAAGAAGTATAAGTTCCTAGCACAGCAGGGTGGTGAAATGATACTCCCCAGCAGGCTCAGGAAATGGCTTCTTAAGTTACTAATGGGCAGCAATTACGACATAACGGCAAATCCATCTGCTCCAAGCTGGTCAGCGTCTGACCCAACAATAATCACGCCTGATTATGTCAATACTCCGTCCCTCAGGATAGGCAACGTAGAGGTCATAGATGCAGGTAGGAACCTCAAGAACATCAAGCCTCACTATCCTTACGCATGTCTTTACGCTGAAGCATTTAAGCTGGGATGTATAGGATATACCCCACTAGATAGCGAGTTAAGGACGGAGTGGGAGGGAGGATGGCTTAAGGTATGGTATAATAATCCGAACACATGTAAGAAGCTGTATTACCAGCCTAACATAATGCCCTGGGGGCCAAACGTGCCTGACACGGTTGAGTATAAGATGACGGTTACATACTTCTTCAAGGATATATTCCCCAATTACCCGTTATTCTTTGAGAGGAGGCCGGGAGACGCTACTTCACACCTGCATGGCTTTTGGCTGGCATCAGATGGAACACTTCAGGCCAGGAGCTATCCGGGCACCCTGTCAGGCACCATTAGGGGTAGCGTGGCTGCTGGGGATATCATCATCTTCCTCCTGACGGTGGCAAATGTAGGTGGTGAGCTTTACGCCAGGTATCGTGCTATAAGGTATGATTGGGATAATGATAGTGTTGCTGACATCATAAACTGTTACGCCGATATAGGGCCTGCCTCCGACCAAGAGCCTGGCAGGTATATATGTGTAGGGGAGCAGAGTAAAGCAGCAGGTAGGATAGCATATACCAGCACTTGGATATTCACGGAGAGGCTGACGAGCGCTCCCACCGAGGGGCCTGGCTATGATCTAGTCTTAAAGCGATTTAGGGCTCTGAGGGAGTATGGCTTGCAAGACCCCAGGACGCTCAGATGGTAATAGTCCTTAGCCAACTTAGCCGTGTTGAGCATTAGCTCGGGCAATACTACTGCCACCTTCACCACGCCGGCCTCCACGCTGAGGCACCTGACGGATTCGTCGTGGGAGAAGATGCAGTGCAGCACCTCCTGCCTCACCTGGGTCCTGAGGTCTAGGTCGCCGTATAGGGCAGGCAGTATCCGGTCCAGTATCTTGGCCGCCATGTAGCAGCCGTGTAGGTGGTGGAACTCCCTGTGGACGGCGTTCCCTATGTCGTGTAGGTAGGCCCCCATCATGGTGATGAGCTTGGCGTCCTCCAGATCGCAGATGCCGTCTCTGACGGAGGTGGGCGTCACGCCAGCATCGAGCAGTAGGGTCAGTATGTAGAGGGCACTCCCGGCGGTTATGCGGGCGTGGACCTGACCGTGGTCGTTATACATCATGCGTTTCACGGCCATGGTATTGGCCATTCGGAAGTAGGCCCTGACCTCTGGGTCCTCCTCAAGCATCTCGTAGGCTTCCCTGAGCCTGGGCTCGCCCTCGAGGCACGTCAGTATCAGCTCGGGAGATACTACTACCAAGTCCTCCACCAGTGCCAAGGTGTCGGTTAAGGTTAAAAACGGGCCCTCACGTCTCAGCCTGGAGGAAAGACTTTGCCAGCCCTGGACAAGAGGGCCGTTAAGAGGGCCCTGTGGAGGGCGGGCGAGGCCATAAGGTCCGGCTTATCCGCCCTCAGGTTCGAGGTATCGCACGAGAGGCTCCTCCACGGCTCCGTCCTGGCCCTGGTGGCCGTCCTGGCGGCTGGGATAAGGCTCCTGCCGATAAGGTGGGGTGCCTACCTGAGCGAGTTCGACCCCTACTGGCACTACCACGTGGCAAGGCACATGGTAAAATACGGCTTCGCATCCTTCTTCACCTGGCACGACGATATGTGCTGGTATCCATGGGGCCGTGACGTGGCGAAGACCACTTACCCGGGCGTCCCGTTTGCGACGGCAGCGCTCTACCTGGTCCTGAGGGCCCTCGGCCTGCCCGTGTCGCTCTACCAGGTGTGCGTCTTCTTCCCGGTCCTCATGGGGACGCTGACCTGCATAGCCATCTACTTCCTGGGGCGTGAGATAGGGGGCCCGAAGGTGGGCCTGCTCTCGGCCTTCCTGTTGGCCGTGAGCCCAGCACACATAGAGAGGACGGCCCTGGGCTTCTGCGACGACGAGACCATAGGCATATTCTGCATAATCCTGTTCTTCACCTTCCTCCTCAGGGCCATAGACGAGAAGCGTTCTGACGCCGAGCACCTGATATACTCGGTCCTCGCTGGCCTGTCGCTCGGCTGCCTGTGCGCTTCCTGGGGTGCCTCCCGCTACCCGATAGCCATCTCGGCCGTCTTAGCCATAGTGCTCGTGGCCCTCGGCAGGTATAGGCCCAGGCTGCTTTCCGCCTACTCAATATCCTTCGGCCTGGCCCTCTTCGTGGCGGTCCACGTCCCGAGGCTGGGCCTTAAGTTCCTCTGGGAGGCCTCAACGGCCCCGATACTGATTGCCATGGCCGTCCTGGCCCTGGCAGAGTTGGTCAGGCACGTGGAAGAACGCAGGAACAAGGCGATAGTGATATGCGTGGCCTTGGCCGCCATAGGTGCCTCGGCCTACCTCATGTATCACTACGGCTTGATCAAGCTGCCGGCCAGGAAGTTCATATCGGTCCTGAACCCCATGGCCAGGAAGGAGCTCCAGCTCTTCCAATCCGTGGCAGAGCACAGGCCATCCACCTGGGCCATACTGTTCTACGAGTTCGGGGGAGGCCTCCTGTTCGCCCTGGCGGGCCTCTTCTTCGCCGTGAGGGAGCCGACGGACAACAACATAGCCTTGGCCATCTTCGGCGTTTCCTCGATTTACGCAGCTGCCTCCCTGGTCAGGCTGACCATACTCATGGCCGTGCCGACGTGCGTCCTCTGGGCCCTGGCGCTCGACAGGCTGGCCAGGCCCTTAGTGAGGGTCATGGAGGAAGCCGAGGAAGCCTTCGTGAGGAAGGAGGAACACGCTGGCAAGGGCCTGGCTGGCTTCGGCTTCCCCGTCCTGTTCTTGATAACGCTCCTTTCCGTCTCGGGCGCCATAAGGGCGGCCGACTCGCCCGTCACGATAGCCTCGGCCAGCCTGCCCCTGAAGGTGGAGTGCGAGGACTGGATAGACGCCCTGAGCTGGATGAAGGAGAACCTGCCCGAGGACGCCGTGGTGGTCTCCTGGTGGGACTACGGCTACTGGATACGCATCATAGCCAACCGGACCACGTTGGCGGACAACGGGACCATAAACATGACCCAGATAAAGCTCATAGCCCTGATGTTCCTCTCGAACGAGACGGAGGCCATAAAGATATTGGCCGAGAAGCTCCACAGGCCCACGCACCTCGTCATATTCGTCACGTTCGACAGGTATGGGCGTGATGCTGGCTACGGGGACGAGAACAAGGCCCACTGGATGTGCCGCATAGCCGGCCTTGACGAGGACGAGTTCTGGGACGAGCGTGGTGGCTGGACGGCGGAGGGGAAGAACACGCTCATATACAAGCTCATAGATTGGGTGAAGGCCAACGTGACCGAGAGGGCCTACACGCCCCTCGACCACTTCAGGCTGCTCTACGTATCGAGGCCGGGCGCCGAGCCCACGGGCAACATATACGCCAAGGTGGCCGTCTTCGAGATAATATATGAGGCCAGCTGACGGCTTGCTCAGACTATGTAGTCGTAGCGAGGGCCTGTCCTCTTGCCCTCACGGGCCTCGCCCGTTAGGAGCTCGCCGACCTCCACCTCGGACAACAGCTTCTCTATCCTGTCCGCCTTCCTTATGCTCTCGTCAAGGCCCCTAAGGTCAACCTCTATGCCCAGGAGCTTGGACAGAACCTTGAGGACGTTCTTGGCGGCCCTGGGATCGGGCAGGTGGCCTTTCGTCTCGCCCAGGAGGCAGAGGGCATCCATGTCCATGAAGTTCGTTAGGCCGAGCAATAGGCCTGCTATGCCAACTATCGGGCTGCCGGGCGGGCTTATGACGGCACCCGCCTCCACGGCCTTGACGAGCAACTTCCTATTGGTGGAAGCACATACCACCCGGGAGCCCCCGCTGTCCGTCCTGTATCCGCCGACCGTTATGACCGTCTTCACGCCGTGCTCCCTGGCGAACTCCAGCACGCATGTTGCGACCTCATACTGCCCCTCGTTCGTCTGGGCCTGGCTATCCCCTATGAGCAGTATGAGGTCTGGCCCCTTGTCGGGGTTGCGCCAGCAGTAGAACTCGCCCCTCGGGAGCCTTATCCGGCTCTCATCATCTACTATGACGTAATAGGGGAAGTGGGGCGAGTAGAGTTCTGCGAACTTCTCGGCCCTGAGGGCCTCCACGAGGTATCCGACGGCCAACCGGCCCACCAGGGCCATGCCCGGCAGCCCTTCCACCAGGACGGGCGACCTGAGCTTGACCTTCTTCAGCTTCCTTACCTCGGTCCTCAATACCGTCAGCTCCCGGCCTAATGGCCGGGAGGGAATTTAAACCTTAAAACTGAGAGGGCATCACGAGGCAGGCGCCAGGAGGACGCCGCAGTGGTGATGGACGTGGAGCTGGCCGTGGGCCTGTATGATGTGTCCAAGCACTTCGGGCCGATAGTGGCCGTGGACCACCTCACCCTGGAGATCCGGAGGGGCGAGGTATTCGGCCTGCTCGGCCCCAACGGCGCTGGCAAGACCACCACGGTCCGCATGATCTGCGGCCTGTTGAAGCCCACCTCGGGCCGCATAGTGGTCCTGGGCTACGAGATGCCCCGGGAGGCCCTGAAGGCCAGGAGGTTCATAGGCCTGCTGCCCCAGGAGAGCGATGTCTACGAGAGCCTAACGGGCCGTGAGAACCTAGAGTATTTCGGGCGCCTCTACGGCCTCGAGGGCGAAAAACTGGCCCGGAGGGTGGAAGAGGTCCTTAAGCTTGTCGGCCTGGAGGAACGGGCCGACGACAGAGCTGGCGAGTATAGCGGGGGCATGAAGAGGCGCCTCATGGTCGCCCGGGCCATAATACACGACCCGGAGCTGGTCATACTGGACGAGCCCACCATGGGCCTGGATGTCTTCGCCGTCAGGAGGATAAGGAGGCTCATAAGGCGCCTGGCCGAGGGGGGCCGGACGGTCATACTGACCACCAACGACCTAGAGGACGCCGAGAGGACGTGCGACAGGATAGCCATAATTGACAGGGGCCGCCTCCTGGCCCTCGGGACCGTAAGGGAGCTCGAGGAGAAGTTCCAGGAGAAGGGGCTTGAGGAGGTCTTCGTCAAGCTGGTGGAGGGCGATCAGACATGAGGGCCTGGGCCGTGGTAGCCAAGAAGGAGGTCAAGGAGCAGCTGAGGTCCAGGAAGGCCCTCTTCACGCTCATAATCATACCGGTCCTCATGTGGCTCGGCGTGGGGCTCATGCACGCCTTCATCTTCGGCGCCATGACGCCCACGGGCCCCCTGGCCACCCCCATGGACATGCACTTGGCGGTCGACGACAAGGGCCCCTACGGCCTGTTGGCCAAGCAGGTCATATACGCCGTGGCATCCAACATGAACGTGGTGGTCCACGAGGTCCCATACGAGAAGGGCATGGAGCTCGTCCACGAGGGCTCAACGGTCCTCTTCATCTGGATACCGGCCAACTTCACACGCTGCCTGAACGAGACCGGGACGGCCCGGATAGGCGTCTGGGTCGACATGACGAGCACCCGGGCATCGACGGTCGCCCACGCCATAATATCGGTCCTGAACAGCGTGGTGGCCGAGAAGAGGGTAGATGCCGTCCAGACGCCTATAAGGAAGATGCCCATAACGCTCGTCATGCTGTCCTTGATGCTGATGATGTCCGCCCTCTGGGGCCCCATGCCGACCGTGACGTCCAGCTTCGCAGGCGAGAGGGAACGCAAGACCTTGGAGGTCCTCCTGGTCACGCCCGTCAGCAGGCACTCCATACTGCTCGGGAAGCTCTTGGCATCCGGCTTCTCGGCAGCCCTATACATGGGCTCGAGCGTGGTGGGCCTCGCCATATACAACGGCCTCGTCACGTGGGCCACCGCCGGCGTGATGGAGGAGTTCGCCAGCCCGGCCCTCACGATCGACCAGGCCCTGGTGGTCATAGCCGCCGCCGTGCTGACGGTCATACTGTCCATATCGGTGGGCATAGTGATATCCTGCTTCGCCAGGTCCGTGAAGGATGCGGAGACCTACTACTCGGCCATATTCATGCTCCCGGTAATGCTCATGTCCGGGACGTCCTTCACGCGCTTTGACGAGCTCCCCCTGGCCATAAGGATCGTCATACTCGCCATACCGTTCAGCCACGGCGTCCTGATGGTCAACAACGCCCTGATATACGGTGCCCCCTGGCAGGCCATAGCCTTCAACGCAGCCTACATGCTGGTCTGGTCCGTGGGGGCCCTCGTGGTCGGCGCCAAGCTCTTCGAGCGTGAGGAGATCGTGGAGACGAGGAAGATAAGGAGGCCGGGAGGCCGCAGGGGCCTGCTTAGGCTGTTCAAGAAGGAGCCTATATCTCGAGCCCGAAGGCCCTGAGGAACTCCTCTATCTTCCTGACCTCCCTCAGCAGCCTCCAGCCCTTCTCTGTCATCTCATACCTCGTCTTGCCATCGTCTGCCACACGCCTGACCAGGCCCTTCTGCTCCATCTCGGCCAAGTAGCGGACCAGCCTGTCGTGCGACAAATTGGCCCCGTAGAGTATCCTGGTCGGGCCAGCCGAGCCCCCCTCCTCGGCCAGGACGGAGAGGATGTCCGATATTATCCTGAGCCTCGACCGGTATTTCTTCGTCGGCCTCAAGCCGAGACCACCCTCAGCAGGACTATGAAGACGCAGACGAAGGCCAGGAGCTGTAGGACGTGGGCCGTGAAGTAGAAGGTGGCCAGGAAGTAGGAGAGCATGAAGCAGGCGTGGGCAGCCGTGAGGAAGAGGAAGGCAAAGCCTATCAGGAAGGGGTTGGCATCACGGCTGCTGAGGAAGTTCGATACGGTCTTGTAGGTCAGGTAGACGAGCAGGGCCAGCACTACGCACTCCAAGAGTGGGTGATACCTTATGAACCTTATCAGGGCCTCGGGCCTCAGAGGCCTCTCGGGCCTTCCCCTCAGGGCCAGGGGGAAGAGCAGGCCTTCAGCCGCTTCCTCCTGGCTCGGCTTGGCGTAGAAGTAGGCCAGGTAGCCGTAGGCGAAGGCCTCGCAGCCGAACAGGGCGAGGGCCATCACCCTGCTGGTGAACAACGCCGGCCTCGTCAGGGCCCTCACGGGGCCAGCTAGGGCGAGCAAGACGGCACCGAGCGATAGGCCGTGGGCCAGCAGGCCCACGCCGAGGGCCAGGAAGGAAGCAGATACGTGCATGAGGGCCCTTTCGCCCGACAGCCTATAGAACCTGAAGGCCTGGTAGTAGACGGCCAGTGCGACAAGGCCTTCTAGGACCTCGGCCACCGAGCTGAAGCTCAAGAGCCAACTGGACATCTGATGCCAGACGGGCATCCAGATATAAAAGCCTTGTGGACCCATCGTCCAGACGGCTCATTCCACGTGCTTAAAGCCCCCGGGGGCCAGGAGTGCACGGTGATGGGTTTGGAAGTGAAGAAGGCCCTCCTGTTGGCCGTGCTGGTGGCCCTCTCGGCGACGGGCGTCCTGGCCTACGTGGCGTTGGCGTCCCAAAGCCCTTCCCCAGCCAACGGCCAGAGCACCACGGGCGATGAGGTCCTTATTGAGAGCATACAGCTGCCCGATGCCGTCCTGATGGGCGTCCACAAGGGCCAGAAGCCCATCGTGGCCTACACGCTGGTGGCCTACGGGCCCAGGCACACGACCGCCCTGGCCTACGCCTTCGCCTTCATGGGCATAGCCGAGGCCTCAAACCGCTCCTTGGTGGCCAAGGCGAACGCCATGAACGCCACCTGGTCGAACTCGGACTTCAAGGTGATAAGGCACGACGGCAGGCCGGTCGGGCTCGCCATGGCCTTCAGGCTGAGCGGGCCGCTCTACATAGAATACGAGGACCCATCCCTCGGCCAATCCGGCTACTACGAGGTCAACATGACGCTGGTCCTCATGGCCGTCTACCACCCGGGCCTCAAGGAGACCGTCTTCGCCACCTGCGGCCAGAACAGCTCCCTGGTGGTCTACCACGTGAAGGGCGGCCTGGTCCTGGCTGCTGGCTTCAGGCTTAGCGGCTGGCCCTCCGGGCCTTCCGGCACGAGGCTCCTCGTGGCCTTCACCATAAGGCTAAGGGCTGCCTCCTGGCTGGGCGAGGGAGCGGACCGGGAGAAGGCAGACGTGAGGTGGGTTGTGCCCTTCTGCGGCTCCACAAGGCCGAGGATCGTGGTGCACAGGGCCCTGGTAAGGGGCACGTTCGCCTTCCTGCCGAGGGCAGCCGTGAGGAACTCCACCGGCGGCTGGGAGCCAGCTCGGGCGGCCTGCATTTACGTCGTGAAGGGCTTCACGCTCAGGCTTGCCATAGTCGTCCCGAAGGCAAATGCCGTGGCCTGGCCAGCCGTGAGGCACTGAGGGGCCACTAGGGCTGGCTGTTCGACCAACCCCCCTTCTTTTTCTCATTATAACGACCTCTCTTCCTAGGTTCCAAAACGGAACCCCGTAGAATCCTTAAGTCTTTATCGAACACACTTCTTGGGATCTGGCATGAAGCCAGCGGGAAAGTGCACGTGGGACTATATACTCAGACGGATACGAGAATGCAGGAGGGAATTCGCTGAACCCCTGGAGAGGATAAGGTGCTTCGAGAGGATAATAGAAGATTGCGGCGAGGATGGCATGGTATTCTTCGCTATGGGTGAGGAATACGAAGCTAAGGGCGATTACGAAAGTGCGTTACGTTGTTATGAGAAGGCCCACAGCTTATTCCCGTTACCAAAATGGAGGGATCGAGCTAAGAGGGCCATCAGGAGGGTGGAGGAAAAGATCACGGGGAGGAAGAGATGGCAGTCATTGGGCGATCTCTCCAACGTGCTCTTCATAGTCGGGTGCACTAAGAGGAAGATATGGGACGACATCCCGACGGCCCCCCGTAAAGTGCCTGCACGTTTCGCATACAGGGG
>CAZVRS010000010.1:11864-15426 GCA_964630115.1 uncultured Candidatus Bathyarchaeia archaeon
GAGGAGGAAGATGTATTTAGACATCCTGCTCAAGGTCTTGAAGGACGCTGGCGTGGAAATCGGCAAGGATTTAGAGAACCAATTGCACATGCTCAGAGAACTACGCAATAAGGTGCAGCACGAGGACTACAAACCGACGAAGGACGAGACCGCATGGGCATTAAGACTGGCTAAGAACGTGGCCTCTTCTTGGTATCCAATAGTGCTTAACTGGCTGGACCCGTGAGGATGCTAATGCTTATGTGCCCTCCCGCCTTTTCCTAAAATGAGCGCTCATGGTCAGGAGGCCCCCGGACAGGGTCAGGGGCAGGAGGGTCCCCATCGGCCCGAGGTGGCTCGAGGGCATCCTGGACGACCCGGGCGTGATGTCCGAGCTGGGCCTGGGGCCCGAGGAAAAGGCCAGGCTCGTCCGGTCGGTCAGGAAGGCCTACGCCAGGACGCTCTGCCTGAGGTGCAAGGGGAAGGGGCTCTGCGGCCGCCCGGATTGCCCGTTCCTCGAGGCCCTTAGGTTCTTCTGCTCTTCCATGCCGGACCTGGAGGGCACAGAGCTCGAGGGGACGAGCCCACCGGCCGTCTTCGTGGGCAGGATGGGCTACCCGTTCGTCAGCGTGGGCCCGCTGGTGCCGCCCCTAAAGGGCGATACGGCCCTCATGGACAGGCCCGAGGGCTGGGCTGGCCTCCCCCTGGCCGAGATAATAAAGATGCGCTCATCGCTCGTCAGGGGTAAGTTCACCGTCGACGTCAGGAAGCCCTGGAAGGCCGGGAAACTGCTCGACCTGACCCTGGAGCTGGCCCTGTCCAAGGGGCCGGCCGAGTCGGAAGCTGTGTTCAGGAAGAAGCCGAGGAAGGTGCTCGTCTTAGACGAGGGCGTCCAGCCCTTCGGCCCCACGGCACCTCTCAGGTCCCTGGACGTGGACGTGGGCCGCTGGGACCGCAAGTTGGAGAGGGCCTACTCAGACACGGACCTGAGGGCCTCGGAGGCCGTCCTCTGGCTCTACGAGGAAGGGGTACCCGTCTCAAGGATACAGAGGGCCTTCAGCATGGGCGCCCTCGGCTTGGGCCGCTCGAGGCGTTTGGTCCCGACCAGGTGGAGCATAACGGCCGTGGACAGCATGATATCCAGGGCCCTATCGGGCCGGATAAGGGACTACCCGGTCATAAGCGAATACCGGGTCTACCACGCCTCCCTGTTGGACAACCACTACGTGGTCATCCTGGCCCCCGATTCCTGGGCCTTCGAGCTCCTAGAGGCCTGGGCGCCAGGGGCCCTATGGAACCCCTCCGCCGAGACGTGCGTGGTATCCGATTGGGAAGGATGGCGTGGCCGGACAACCTACGCCAGGCCCGGAGGCTCCTATTATGCTGCCAAGCTGGCCGTTTGCGAGGCCCTGGACAGGACGAGGAGGCAGGCCCGTGCGATCGTCCTCAGGGAGGTTAGGCCCGGCTACAAGTTCCCCGTCGGCGTCTGGCAGGTCAGGGAGGCCATAAGGGCCGCCCTATGGTCCGAGCCCTTCAGAACCGATAGCCTCGAGGAAGCCTTAGAGCACGCTTCTAAGTGGCTCGTCATACCGGCCCGTGTCTGGCTGGGGGCCAGCAGGCTCCTGAAGGACGCTCTCTGCCAGAGGAAGCTCACGGAATTCCGGTCGGGACCAGGCCCTTGAGTCTCCTCAGGGCCTTCAGCTTCTCGTCCTGGCCCAGTTTTGCCTTCTCTATGGCCTCCCTCAGGACAAATATGGCCTCATCCATGAGGGCCCTGTTGACCGGGTATGGGACGCCATCCTTGCCCCCGAAGGCAAAGGAGAAGCGGGCTGGGTCCCGCCAGGAGGGCTCCTCGCCGTAAACGAGGTCCGCTATGAGGGCCAGGGCACGGACCGTGGCAGGCCCAAGGCCCCTTATGGCCAGTAGCTGCTCGTAGTCGGACGGCTGGAGCTCGTAGGCCCTGGCCAGGGCATCCCAGTTGGCGCTCAAGGGCATCCTCAGGTATTTGAGGACCACCCTGGCGCCCGGCCCCCCGGAGCCCAGGCCCGGGAGCCAATCGCACAGGCTCTTCTGCCACTCGGGCCTGAGGGACCTGAGGAGCCTCTTGACCCTGGACGGGCCTTCCCTGGCCAGGTCAACCGATGCCCTCCGGCAGCCCTCGCTCTCCCGGGCCGTCATGTCCAACACGGCTGGCCTGACGGCATCCGAAGCTATGCCGGAGTGGGGCTCCACCACGAAACTGCCCTCCAGGGCGCCCGAGAACCAGTGATACCTGCGGGCCGTCCTGTCGGCCGGGCACATGCCCTGCTGCACGACGGCCCAGGAGCCATCCTCGGACACGAAGAGGGCGTGGTGGTATAGCGTGTAGCCGTCTTGGACGGCCGCATTATCCACCTTGGCCGCCATCCTGCTGGCATACTTCAGCTCCACACGGGCCCTCTCAGGCAGGCCGAGGGCCTCGACGGCCCTGTCTATGTCCTCCGGCGTGGCCAGGGAGCGCTTGCCCTTCCCACCGCAGACCGCCAGGCCGTGCTCCTCTGGTCTCAGGGCCTGCCTCAGAACGGCCGTAATGACGGTCGTTATGCCTGAGGAATGCCAATCGAAGCCCAGGACGCACCCAAGGGCCTGGAACCAGAACGGGTCCGACAGGCGCCTGACGAACTCCGAGGGGCCGTGTTCTTCCACGAGCAGGACCGCTATGGCATCTGCCAGGCGGACCATCCTCCGCATGAGCCACCTCGGGACGCCGCCCGAGTGGAGCGGCAGGTCGGCTACGCCAGTTCGCTTCAAGCCGAGGATGGGTAGGCATCCCCATCCTTAAGCGTTCTGGACGTGATGAAGGAGAACTGGGATATGTGTCTCTGTGGCATTCTCAGCTGGGCCAGAACTCCAGAGGGACGCCCTCACGTGTCCTCTTACCTAGCTCATCTCTAAAGGCCCAGAGCCCGAAGCCTATCGTATCTATTATGGCTACGTTAAGGAAGTGGAGCAGCTCGGCACTTATGATGGCGTATGGGCGTCCTCTCAGCATGGTAGTAGCGACCGCCTTGATCCAAGGTGTGTCCCTGTCGGGCACCACCACCTTGACCTCCACGTCCCCCAAGATGAGCACGTCCACTTGGCCACTCATGGTAGCGTAAACATCCCTCCTGACCTTTTTCAGCTCAAAGCCCAGCCTCTCGGCCAGGCCGACGGGCAAGTATATCTCTGGCAACGTGATATCGCCTGAGAGGTAGCCTGTATTTACTTGGGCACTGGTTTCCACGGTGTTAGCAGCACCCGCACGTCTCAACTCCACCTGGAGCACGAGGGGCACGAAACTCGCCTCCTCAATCCCGTCTCATAACGCCTTTCTCCCTGAGGCGTTCCTCGGCCTTCGGGCTCACGAGGTGCAGCATGGCCTTCCTGAGAATGCGATTTCCGAATTCTTCCTTAGCCACCACACTCACCAGGCTTAAATTTAGCGATGGGATTAATAAATGCCAAGGTGCCCAAGGCTATTAGCTCTTTAGCAACCTGCCAGCCCTATCTATCTCGCCAGCCCTTATGCGGGTCGTGGATATGGGCTTCCCGTCCTCGGCTA
>CAZVRS010000011.1:0-9290 GCA_964630115.1 uncultured Candidatus Bathyarchaeia archaeon
GGCGTGGCGTGGCCGTCATAACGGCTGGCGTCAGCACGCTCAGGATAGCACCGCCACTAAACATAACCCGTGAGCTAGTGGACTCGGCCATGGAGATACTTGAGGATTGCATAAGGGAAGTGGACAGGGAGGCCAGGAAGCACTAGGGCCCTAGGTCGCCCGGCCTCGCCCCGTGCCCGAAGGACGCTCCCGGGCCCTGCCTGCCGCCAGCCTGAAGAACACCAAGCCCGTCGGGAACAAGCCCAGGAAGCCCGTGTTGATGAGTATGGAGAACACTATGAGCAAGACGGCCACTAACACTATTATTTCCGGCCTCACCCTCATGCCGTGCAGTTCCTCCTCGAAGAACCTGAGGAGCCCTGCTGCTATGGCCGGCGGTGGAGCTTCTCTCCTGCGCCTCCGCCTCCTGCTCAAGAGCACCCGCCCCTCACGTGGCTGCTGACCGGCCAGCTATATGGCTTGTGATGCCCACGGCCCCTCCTATCGGTTAATCTTAAATACCGGCTGCCGGGCACTCCCGACGGAGGAGAGGTCCGGGGAGCCGATGGCCGAGATCTGCCCGGTTTGCGGCCTCCCCAAGGAGCTGTGCGTCTGCGGGGAGATAGCCAGGGAGCAGCAGAGGATAAGGATAAGGGTCGAGAAGCGCAAGTGGGGCCGTGAGATGACCATAATAGAGGGCATAGAGCCCACCGACACGCCGCTCAGCCGCATAGCCCAGAAGCTGAAGGCCTATTGCGCCTGCGGCGGGACGGCTAAGAACAACGTCATAATGCTCCAGGGGGACCAGAGGGAGAAGGCCAAGGAGTTCCTCATAAAGGAGCTGGGCTACCCAGAGGAGAACATAGAGGTCCAGTAGCGGGCTGAGCGTCATGGGGCTGCTCGACGTGCTAAAGAAGCTCAGGCACGGCAGCAGAGGCAGGACGGTGCTGCTGTGCCCGAGGTGCCTGAGCCCGAGGATAAGGAGGTCCCGTGGTTTTTCCGGCTGGCTCCTGCCCACCACCTACGAGTGCCCGGATTGCGGTTACAAAGGGCCTCTGGTGCTTGAAGTGGATGCAGAGGAGGAGTAGGGCTTGGGCAAGTGCTCCCTCTGCGGCCGGGAATCCATGTTCATATCTGGCAGGCTGGGCGTGTGCCTGAACTGCATAAGGGAGAAGCCGGAGGAAGCCCTGGAGGTCGTTTCAAAGGTCAGGGGGGAGAGCAGGAGGAAGTTCGGCCTTCCGCCCGAGCCACCGAGGGACCCAGACGGCAAGCTGTGCGGCTTGTGCGCCAACAACTGCCGTATAGGGCCGGGCAAGGTGGGCTTCTGTGGCCTAGTGGCCAACGTTGACGGCCACTTGGTCAGGATGGGCGGGACCCCGGAGAAAGGCATCTTAGAATGGTATTACGATCCCTTGCCCACGAACTGCGTGGCCTGGTGGTTCTGCCCAGGATGCACGGGCAGGGGATACCCGAGGTATGCCTACAAGCCAGGTGCCGAAACGGGCTACAAGAACCTGGCCGTCTTCTACGGCTCTTGCAGCTACGACTGCCTCTTCTGCCAGAACTGGCACTACAGGCTCCTAGCGGCCAGGAAGAAGCCCGTGGTGACGGCCAGGGAACTCGCTGACGTGGCCCTGAGGGACAGGAAGGTGAGCTGCATATGCTATTTTGGAGGGGACCCCTCGTCCCAGATGCCCCATGCCCTGAAGGCCAGCGAGATGGCCTTGGAGGGCGCCAGGGAGCAGGGGCGGATAATGCGAATATGTTGGGAGAGCAACGGGAACATGAACCCCAATCTGGCCCTGAGGGCTGCCGAGCTCTCCTTCGAGAGCGGGGGCGTGGTCAAGTTCGACATCAAGACCTGGGACGAGAACCTCAACAAGGCCCTCTGCGGCGTGTCCAACAAGGCCACTTACGAGAACTTCCGTGCCATAGGGGACCGATTCTACCGGGACAGGGAGGAGGTCCCGGTCCTGACGGCCAGCACGCTGCTCGTCCCGGGCTACGTGGATGCCCAGGAGGTAGGAGCCATAGCGGAGTTCATAGCGAGCGTCGACCCCAGCATACCTTACACGCTGCTGGCCTTCTACCCGCAATACGTCATGGACGACCTGCCCTGCACGCCCCGCCGCTGGGCCTTCGAGTGCTACAGGGCCGCCAGGAAGCACCTGGAGAACGTCCGCATAGGGAACGTCCACCTGCTCTGGTGAAGGCAGGGCAGCCCAACCTTATCTTAGGGGATGGCGCAGGCCCGACGGCATGAGGCTGGCCGAGCTAGGGGAGAGGAAGGCCATAGAGCTGATTGCTTCCTTCTTGGACGAGGCACCAGGGGCCTTCCCTCCCTTTGGGGATGATGTAGCTGGCTGGAAGCTCGGGGATGGCAAGGTAGCCGTGCTGAAGACGGACATGCTCGTGGCCTCAACGGACGTCCCGCCGGGCATGACGTATTACCAGGCGGCCAGGAAGGCCGTGGTCATGTGCGTGAGCGACATGGCCGCAAAGGGCGTGAGGCCCCTGGCCGTCCTGGCCTCGCTGGGCCTGCCCAGGGACATGGGCGAGGACGACCTGGCCCAGATAGCCCGTGGCCTGAACGATGCATCAAGGGAATACGGGGCCTTCCTCATAGGGGGCGATACGAACGAATGTGCCGACCTCGTCATATCCTGCTCGGTCTTCGGCATCGGCCATGAGGACAAGATGGTCCTGCGCTCTGGGGCAAGGCCCGGCGACGTGCTGGCCACCACGGGCGATTTCGGATGGACCTACGTGGGCCTGAAGGCCCTCTTGGAGGGCCTGGAGCTCGAGGGGCCGATCAAGGATAGGGCCCTTAGGGCTGTCCTCATGCCCGAGGCAAGGCTTGAGGTCGGCGTGGCCCTGGCCGAGGCAGGCGTCCTGACGGCCTCGATAGACAGCAGCGATGGCCTCGCCTGGAGCCTCCACGAGCTCTCGAGGGCGAGCGGCGTGGGCTTCTTGGTGGAGGAAATGCCGATCCCGCCGGAGCTGGCCGAGGAAGTCCTGAGGTTGGGCCTGGACCCCATCGAGGCCTGCTTCTACGGGGGCGAGGAATACGAGCTCGTGCTGACCGTAAGGCCGGACGCCTGGGAGGAGGCCGTTGAGGCAGCGTCAGAAGCCGGCGTTGAGCTTAAGCCCATAGGCCGTGCCGTCAGGGAGCCGGGCCTGTGGCTCAGGGAGCCGGGCGGCCGGCTGAGGCCCCTGGAAGCTAGGGGGTGGGAGCATTTCGGACATCAGGGGGCCCCTGGTCCGTGATGGAGACATATTGATTACGTCAGAAGGCCTCGTCTTCTACGCCTTCGGTTACGAACACCCGCCTGGGAGGGCCTTCGCCTTCCTCAAATACGTCCCCGAGGAGTTGGCCAAGGGGCTTGACGTGGAATTCCTCCCTATGAGGTGGGAATACCGTGGCCTTGTGCTCTTAAGGCCCAGGGAGCTCTTCTCCCCCGAGACGTGGCCCAAGATACTGGGGTTCCTGAGGTCCGAGGTGCCTGACTACGTATTCGAGTGCCCCTTCCTCGGCAAGGAAATGATAGCCGTCCCACTCGACAGGCTGAGAGCCCACCTGGTCCCTTCTGATTGCCTTAAGGCCCTTAGGGGCCTGGGGGAGCCAGATGAACTCCAGAAGAAGGCCCTGGAGCTTGTGGAACTGCTTTCCTCTTCCTCCGGCGTGCCCGAGGAGGACTTCGGAATCCACGGCTCCCTCGCCATGGGCATGCATGGCCCCTGGTCCGACGTGGACTTAGTGGTCTACGGCTCGAGGGAGTTCAGGGCCGTTGAGGAAGCCGTTAGGGAGCTTGACCTCGAGGACGCCTTGAAGTTGGACCGCAGGGACGAGCTCGAGGCCAGGAGGGGCCTGAGGGGGACCTTCAGGGGCACAAGGTTCGTTTACACGGCCGTGAGGAAGCCCGAGGAGATAAGGGGCCGTTATGGCGAGAGGGCCTACGTCCCCCTGGGGCCAGCCGAGGTCGTGTGCGAGGTAGCCGATGCCTCCGAGGCCATGTTCAGGCCGGCCATCTACCACGTCCGCAGAACCCGTTACACGTGGCCGGAGGACCCAGAAGGCCGAGGCCTCCCTCCCCCTGGCCGCATAACGGCCGTGGCCTCCATGATAGGCTTCTACAGGAACATCGCCCGTGAGGGCGACCTGCTGGTCGCCAGGGGGATGGTCGAGGAGGTCATAGACCTGGCCAGCGGCAGCTCCCATTACTGGCTCGTGGTGGGCTCGGGCAGGCAGGAGCGTGAGTTCGTGTTGCCAGCCGACCTCGCCCGCCCGGGGGCGTCGTGAGTTGGCCCGAAAGGGCCTTGGGCTCAAGCTAAGGGACAGGGACGACATCATAACGACCGAGGGCCTCATAATGCGTGTGCTGGGCTACGACCACCCTCCCGGGGCCTGGTTCTGCGAGCCCCTCTACGCACCCTGCAGCATCTTCAGGTCGGCTGACCCCAGGGCCCCGAGGACGGCCTTGGACGGCGGTTTATACTTCAAGTTCTACGGGGACGAGGGCTGGAAGTTCGTAATGGACAGTTTCCCGGCCTACAGGCTCTTCCACGAGCCCCTGGGGGCCTACCTGGTGGGCGTGAGGGAGGACCGTATAAGGGCCGTAAGGAAGACGGACGAGGGCCTGAGGGCCTTCCTGAACTCCGGCCTCCATGACGAGCTCTCGAGGGCCCTGAGGGAGCTCTTGGACGAGCTCACGGCCATCTCCAGCCTCAGGCTGGCCGACCTCGGCTTGTTCGGCTCCATGCTGCACCGCTTCTACCACCCAAAGCTATCTGATATTGACCTGGTCATCTATGGCCTAAGGGCCCTGGAGGAAGCCAGGGAAGCCCTAAAGGCCCTTTACGTATCCGGGGGGCGTTTCAGAAACGAGTTCGGGCCTGGATGGGCTCCCAAGAGGGCCGGGTGGCCCTGGATCAACATGAGGCCCGATGAGTTCAGGTGGCACCAGGCCAGGAAGCTCATATACGGCTTCTTCTCAAGCCGGGAGGCCGGAAGGTGGGTTAAGTTCGAGCTGGAGCCCGTCAGGTCTTGGCCCGAGATCAGGAACCGCTACGACCCGAGGGAGCGGATAAGGAAGCTGGGCTGGGCCATCCTTAGGGCCGTGGTATCGGATGCCTCCGGCTCGGCCTTCATGCCGGCCACCTACGGCCTTGAGGACGTCCGGTTCATAGAGAAGCCCAGGGGGGCCGAGGAACCCGAGCAGGCCATATGCTACGTAGATGAGTTCAGGCTCCAGGCCGAGGAAGGTGAAGAAGTCCTAATAGCAGGCTGGCTTGAGGAAGTCGAGGGGCCTCGCTCGGTCCGCTATCAAATCGTCCTGACATACGGCCCCAGGTATCACGAGCAGGTCCTCAAGGTCGTGGGGCCCCCAGGGGCCTGATGTAATCCCCGGGCCTCCCTCCCACCAGGAGCCTGGCTTCCTCCAGGCCTCCTGGCCCGAGGACGAGTTCCAGCTTGCCCCTGGCCTCGAAAGCTTCCCCTTCCCTCAGGTGCTCGCAGAACCTCATCCTGAAGGAAGCCAGGACGCCAGGAATCGGCTCCTCCGGCCCCGTGAGGACCTCAACGTCCCTTATGAGGTATCTGCAAGGCGTGAAAATGCTCTCTGAAGCGTCTTCCACCCTGGCCCTTATGACGGCCGTCCCCAGGGGCCTGAACCTGCGCACCCCGTAGGGCTCGGGCCTCCCGCTCGGGACGAGCCTTATGGAGTAGGGCCTGCCCCTGAAGAGGCCCTGGAGGACCTTCCTGGGCTCCCTGGAGAAGAAGTCCCTGGCCTCGTAGGGCGTGTCCTTGCTCCTGGCCGACCAGATGGCCTCCAGCTCGCCCGGGCCCAGGGGCTGGGTCGCCCCTTCCTCCCTCATGGCCCTCAGGGCCCGGTAGGCCCTCAGGCAGGCCTCCCGGCCGTAGATGACGAGGTCTATGTCGGAGCTAGGCCCCTCAAGCCCCACGAGGAGGGAGCCGGACACGCCTATTTCACGCCCGGACAGGCGGGCCCTCTCCCCGAGCTCCTCGGCCATCTCGAGGGCCAGCGTGGCCAGCCCGGGCCGTGGCGACCTGCTCAGCTCTTGGAGGCCTTCCACGGGGTCGAGGACACGGGCCACGTCGGCCAGCGGGACCTCGCAGAACACATCCCCAAGGACCGGGTCGAAGGTCAGGTAGGAGCTGAAGTGCTCCCTCAGGAAGGCCATCCTCTCGGCCCAGCTCGACAGCTTCCTGAAGGACCTCCCGGCCCTGCGCCTGGGGCCCGATGGGTCCAAGACATACCTGGGGTAGGCCAGCACCCGTCCGGGCGGGTGGATGAGGCCCTTGACGTCAAAGATGTGGCCCGAGGAGAGCTCCAGCATGAAGCCCTCAATCGGTCCTTCCGGCACGGCCTCACCGCTGGCCGGTGGGGTGGAGCGGGGAAAAGCCTTACGAGCGAGGGCCTCAGAGGCCCCGGAGGGCTCGGGGATCAAGGCGGGCTTGGACGGGCTGCCGGAGAAGGGCGTCTACACCTTGGTCATCTATGTAGGATGCCATGCAGAGGTCAAGGTGGGCTCCCTGGGCGTCCTGAGCTTCAAGCCGGGCTTCTACCTCTACACGGGCTCTGGGATGGGGCCCTCGGGCCTTAGGGGGCGCATAAGGAGGCACCTGGGGGGGCGCAAGCACGTCTTCTGGCACATAGACTACCTGCTGGAGGAGCCGTGCGCCTCCATTTGGTCGGTGGTGGCCTCGGGTTCCCGGGCCCGTATGGAGTGCGAGGTCAACAAGGCCCTGATGGCCTCCCTCGGGGCCCACGCACCCTTCAGGGGCTTCGGCTCATCGGATTGCAGGTCGGGGTGCCCAGCCCACCTCTTGTTCGTGGGCGGTGAGGACCCCACCGACCGTGTGGTGTCCGTTTATCTGGGCCTGGGCCTAAGGCCCGTCTTGCTGGAGGTCGGGAGGGGGCTTGGAGGGCCTTAGGATAAGGGTCGCCGTGCCCAGGGACATAAGGCGCATGTCAGAGCTGGAGGAAGCGTGTTTTGAGGAATCCTACCCGATGGAGCTCCTGGCCTTCTTCGTCATGGACAGCCGTTTCATAAGCCTTGTGGCCGAGGTGGACCAGGTCATCGTGGGGATGGCCGTGGCCGAGCTGGAGGACAAGGAGCTGAAGAAGGTCGGGCACATATGGACCGTGGAAGTCCTGCCCCCCTACAGGCGGAAGGGCATAGCCATGAAGCTCCTCACGGAGCTCGAGGAGAGGCTGAGGGCCAGGGGGGCAACGGAGTGCTACCTGGAGGTCAGGACGGACAACGAGCCCGCCATAAGGCTCTACGAGAAGCTCGGCTACGAGAAGGTGGGCATCATAAGGGATTATTACTGCCCGGGTGTAGATGCTTTCTTCATGGTGAAGGACTTGACGAAGATGAGCCCGGGTGATCTCGGGTAGAGCTCGGTTAGGGCAAACTTTTAAAATTAGCTTCCCCGTGAAGCTGGGGTTTGGTCGTGCTGAGGGCCACCATCTACTACTATCTCCCCTCTCCACAATTAAGTGCCGGGAGGGGTGGGGGGCAGGAGCGGCCCGAGGAAAAACTCTACCTCACGATCTGGGACGAGAGGGCCGTCGACCCCAGGTGGAGCGGCGGGAAGGGTGCCGGAGTGGCCAGGATACTGAGGGCCATATCTGAGCTTAAGGCCATGGGGCTGCCCGTCTCGGTGCCCTTCGCCATCATACTGACGCCCCACTTCACCAGGAGGCTGCTGAACTCGGACCCCAGGATATTGGAGAAGGTGAAGAAGCTAGAGGAAGCCCTGGGGAAGGGGGAGGAAGTAGGAGAACTGCTCGAGGAGATAAGGGGCCTCATAATGAGCCTCACATTCCCGCCGGAGCTGGAAAAGGCCCTCGATGAAGCCATAGAGCTCCTCAGGAAAGAAGGGCTGAGGGCTGGCAAGGAAGAACCCATAAGGATTGCCGTCAGGTCGAGCGGCCTGGCAGAAGACCTGCCATCTGCTTCCTTCGCAGGCCAATACGAGACCATCCTGAACGTCAAGCTAAGCGATAAGGAAGAAGTCAAGGAAGCCATACTGAAGTGCCTCGCCAGCGTTTACGGGGACAGGGTGACCGATTACAGGCAGAAGCTGAGGAACAAGGGCATGAAGCTCCCGAGCGAGACCGAGATAGCATCTAAGGGCCTCTTCTCCATAATACTCCAGCTCATGGTCGATTCGGAGTGGAGCGGGGTCGGCTTCTCGCTGGACACGGAAACCGGGAACCCGAGGGTCTTCAAGTCGACCGCCTGGCTGGGCCTCGGAGAGCTGGGCGTTCAGGGCAAGGTCCCTACGGCCGAGATCTTCGCTGCCAAGCTCCCGGACAAGCGGACGGTAGAGCTCTTTGGGCGTGAGGTGCCGAGCTCGGTGATATGCCTTGGCATAAACCCGCCCTCCAAGCCCCAGCAGGAGAAGATGGTGTGGGACCCGGTCAGCGGCCAGAACAAGATAGTCAAGATAGACGAGCCCGTGAACCCGAGGATAGCGGACGAGATGCAGGCCCTCTTGGTCTCCATGGCCATAGAGCACTTGGAGCGGACCATAGGCAAGGGGAAGCCCGTCGACGTGGAGTTCGCCTGGGAGAAGGGCAAGCTCTACCTGCTCCAGGTGAGGCCCGAGACGGTCCACGCCACTAAGAGCAAGGCCGTGATAGAGACCTACATACTCGAGGAAGAGCCTCCCGAGGACGCCCTGCTCGGCGTGGGCCTGAACGTGGGCTTCAAGATATCCACGGGCCCCCTGATGCCCTTGTTCTTCGGGGACCTGCCCACCGAGGAGCTGACGGCCCGCATAAGGCTCATGAAGCGCATACTGACCAAGGTCGTTGAAGAGCTGGGCGTGAAGCCCATGCTCTACACGGAGATAACGAGCCCTCCCTGGGAGCCCATAATGAAGAGGGAGTTCCTATCGGGCATAATAACCGAGCTGGGCAACAGGACGAGCCACCCGGCCATAATAAGCAGGGAGGAAGGCCTGGCCTGCAGCGTGGGCACCAAGGGCCTGTCGGACCGGCTGGACGAGCTCAAGGACCTCTACTGGGGCGCCACGTGCACCAGCTGTGATTTCTGCGCCGTGGGCAAGGTGGGCGATGACCCGGTGCCAGAGGCATGCCCGTCCTGTGGTGGCCAGCTCTTCACGGTCAAGCTGAAGGAGCCCGTCACGCTCGACTGCACTAAGGGGGAGGCCCGCATTTACAGAGGGGCCTTCAAGTTCAGGGTCGAGAGGAAGGTCCTACATGAGCTCCCGAGGCCTAGGACGAAGGTGGCCGTGAACTGCGGTTCCCCCATGGAGG
>CAZVRS010000011.1:9390-15061 GCA_964630115.1 uncultured Candidatus Bathyarchaeia archaeon
GAGCTCCCGAGGCCTAGGACGAAGGTGGCCGTGAACTGCGGTTCCCCCATGGAGGCCCTCCACGTCTCGCTCATACCTGGCGTGAGCAAGGTCGGGCTGGCCAGGGAGGAGTTCATAGCCGCCTGGATACAGGTCCACCCGGTCTTCTGCGTAAAGGCCAGCAAGGTGAAGGCAAGAGAGGGCTTCTGGGCCCCCGAGGTCGAGGAGCTCTTCCCGCCCGGGGTTGACCCCAAGGAAGAATGGACCTACAGGCTGACGCTCGGAATGGGCCTCATAGCAGCTTCCTTCTACCCGAGGGAGGTCATACTGCGTTTCTCCGACTTCAAGACCAACGAGTATGCCACGCTGATAGGGGCCATCCACTACGAGCTTAGGTGCCCGAAGTGCGGCAGGGGGCTGGCCCTCAAGGCCTACGAGAAGTGCCCGAGGTGTGGCTCGCCCGTCAGGGTCAGGAAGATCGAGCTAGAGCCAAAAGAGGCCAATCCCATGATGGGATGGCGTGGCGTATCACGCTACCTGGACCCGAGGTTCAGGGAGGCCTTCATGATGGAAGTGGAAGCCATGATAAGGTGCCACAAGAAGGGCCTAACGAACTTGGTGCCCATGTTCCCGTTCGTCAGGCACCCGGAGGAGGCCAAGGCCGTCACCGAGCTCGTCAAGAGGGCCTTCGAGCGTGAGGGGCTCAAGCCGCCGAAGATGATATTCATGGCCGAGGTCCCGAGCATAGGCTTCGTGCCCTACCTCTTCAACCCATACTGCGATGGCTATTCCTTCGGGACGAACGATTACACGCAGCTCATAACCGGGACGGACCGTGATTCGCCCCTCCTGCCCTTCAACGAAGACATACCGGCCGTCAGGATGGCCATAGCCACCGTGGCCGATTCAGCCCACATGGAGAACTACGAGAAATACGGCATCCTCGGCCCAGCGGAGGGCGTTGTAGGGCCCGATGGCCGTTATCCCAAGGAATTGGGCATCTGCGGCCAGGCGCCCAGCGACCTGCCAGGGTTCCTGAAGTTCCTGGCCGTTTACCTGGACTACATTAGCGTGAACCCGGATGCCGTCATGAGGACGCTTGAGACGCTCGTCAAGGTGGAGGAGGAGCTCAGGGAGCTATGCGAGAGGTGCGGTAGGGACCCGAAGAAGATAGCGTTGGAGCTGTCGAAGGAGTTCAACCTATGGGACCCGTTCGGGAAGGGCAAGCCTGGCGTCAGCGAGTTCAGGGCCAGGTGGCTCATGGCCAAGCTGGGCCTGGAGCCAGCGGGAGAAAAGGAGAAGTCATGAGGGGGCCCTTCAGGTCCCTGATATCAGATATATTATCGTCCGGGCTACTCGAGAAGCTGAAGGCATATCCATCGCATTCCATAACCGGCCCGGGGGACAGGGCATCCCACTGCCTCAGGACGGCCTACCTGGCCTACAGGATGGCACGCTTCCTCCGTGCGGACGAGGGGGCCTGCGCCAGGGCTGGCCTCCTGCACGACGTAGGATATGAGCCCGGCTCCGGGGTCCTGGAGGCTATATTAGGGCACGCAGGGGAATCAGCCCGGGTGGCTAGGGAGCTGGGGGAAGAAGAGGCCGTGGTCAGGGCCGTGAGAGACCACATGTTCCCGATATCCGGGAGGCCGCCGTCCAGCAGGGTGGCCCTGGTAGTATGGCTTGCGGACAAGCTGGACAGCCTCCTGGAGCTCCTGGGCCTCACGGGATGGCTGGACAAGGTGGTGGGCTTTGGAGGCCCTTGACGAGCGTTCTCTGGCCGAGAAGGTGCTTTCCTCCCTGGGCGAGGAATCAGGGCACGTAAGGGCCCTCGTCCTCTTCGGGAGCCGTGCCACGGGCGAGGAGCCATCCTGGGCCAGCGACCTGGACCTCTTGGTCGTCTTGGATGACGGCTGCTGTGAGGAAGATGTGAAGGCCGTGTGGTCCAGGCTCTCTTGGCTGGGCCGGAGCCCTAGGCCCAAGGGAGTCCTCGGCCACCTCTTCTGGTCCCTGGAGAAGGCCACGGGCATGTTCCACTCGCCCTTCGTGTGCAGGGAGAAGGACCTGAGGAGCCTGGACTTCAGGCGCATCTTCGGGACATCCCAGGTC
Source organism: uncultured Candidatus Bathyarchaeia archaeon (assembly GCA_964630115.1). GTDB lineage: Archaea > Thermoproteota > Bathyarchaeia > EX4484-135 > EX4484-135 > EX4484-135. The sequence goes on from CAZVRS010000011.1 coordinate 11,479, forward strand.
CTCACGGCCCTCATGGCCCCGAGGGAGATAGTGCTGGGGAGCGTCCTGAGGACCTGCAAGGTCATCTACGGGAGCCTCCCCGAGGGCCTGAGCCCCCCGGCCAAGCGGGAGGCACTTCAGCTCATAAGGAACCTCATGGTTTGCTTTTCCCTTGCCTTCGGGGCCTCCTTCTTCTGCCCTATAACGGACCTGGCCGTCAAATACGTGCTAGAGGCCCTCAAGTGGACCGTTTACGCCGTCTCCTACTACACTTCTGGCCGGATAGGGCCTCTGTCAGAACTCGTCAGGGCCTTCGGCGTGAAGAGCCCTTGGCCCTGGCCCAGGCTTGCCAAGGAGTTCCTGAGGCTTAGGAAGAAACTGGCCTCTTACGGTCCCGTCCTCCTCATGGCCCTGCCGGGCGTCCTAAACCTCCACCTGGCGGCCCTGGGCCAGAGGATGCCTGAGCTGAGCGAAAGCGAGGGGACGGGAAGGTATTAAGTTTTTTACGCCAACTCCCCAGCCACCACGGGGCCCGAGGTGGCAAAGGTATACGCCCTGTTCATAATGAACAAGGACGGCATACCGCTCTTCTCGAGGAACCTGGCGCCCGAGAAGATACAGCCGGACCTGATAGCCAGCTTCCTCACGGCCATAGGTAGCTTCGTCAAGGAAATATCTCCGATAGGCGGGCCAGCCCTCAGGTGCATAGAGGCCGAGGGCTTCACCATCTTGATAGAAACGGGCCAGAAGGTCTACGGCGCCCTCATAGTGGACCACCGGAGCCTCATAGCTGAGGAATACATCAGGGCCCTCGTTAGGGAATTCGAGGAACTCTACGGCCAGAAGCTCGAGGCCTGGGACAACGACACCAGCGTCTTCCAGCCCTTCGGCGAGGTATGCGATAGGGTGATGTCCGTGATAGCCGTGGGTCCCTACCATGTCCCGAGGCTCGGCCACGTGGAGCTCGGCAAGGACGTCACGATACCGAGGGAGTTGTGGGCCGTCCTGAGGTTCGTGGACGGGAGGAGGACGGTGGCCGAGATAGCGTCCGAGGCAGGCCTGAGCGTTGATGAAGCCGTCCAGAGGATCGAGAAGCTCATGGAGATGGGCTTGGTTGACGTGGACATATCGGAGCCCGTGAGGAAGGTAGCCAAGGCCTACGAAGAAGCCTTGAACGAATACCTGGAGGAGCTCAGGGACCTATTGGGCCGGGAGTTGGTCGAGGCAGCCTTGTCCAGGGCCGTGGCGAGCTGGGGCCAGCCCTGGTTGGGCACCAGCGAGAGAGGAGGCCTGGTTGAGGTCAAGGAGGCCGATAGGCTGGCCTGGCTCCACACGCCTGGAGAAGCCTCCGAGATGTTCAAGTCCTTCTTCTCGAAGCTGGGTCAGGAGGTCAGGCCCTTGCTGGGCGTCTTGGCCAGCGATATAATGGCCAGGGTGCAGATGGACATGAGGTCTAAACACGAAGAGGAGTTCAAGAAGTTCGGGGCGTGAGGTGGAGGGCCATGCCGTTCCCCTCGGTGGAACTGGTCATGAACTCGTTGCTCCTAGCCGCTTACGTCGTGGCATCTGCCTCCTGCTTCACCATAGGCTCTAGGCTATACGGGAGCCTCCTCTCGGGCAAGTTCACGGCCCTAGGGCTGGCCTGGCTCGTAGGGCTCGTGGGGCTCGCCCTGGACATAATCTCGAGGTTCCTGGGCCTCGGCTTCCTCCTGCCCAGCGAGGCCGTGAGGCTGGTGCTGAGGTTGCTCGTCTTCTACGTCCCTCCCGTGGCCACATCGCTCGTCCTGGCCCACATGGCCGTCCTCTACTCCAGGTATGCCAAGGGGCCCCGGCAACAAGAGGTCGTTTAGGCCGGGCCAGCGCCCTTCCTCCCCTCCAACAGCCTCCTCGCCAGCGTGAGGAAGGCTTTTTCCACGTTCTCGCCCGTCTTCGCCGAGGTCTCCACGAAGTCCACGGGGATACCGAACCGGGCCTTGAGGAACTCGCACATCTCGAGCCCTTCCCCTGTCGTTATGGCGTCTCGGGCCTGGCCCCTCAGGTCTATCTTGTTCGCCACCAAGACAGCCGCCAGGCCGGGCCTGCCAGCGTTCCTGATGAACTCCTCCATCCAGGACGGGGCGTTCTGGAGCGTCTCACGCCTAGTCACGTCGTAGACCAAGAGGGCCCCGCTGGCCCCCCTGTAGAAATCGGCCCTAACCTCCTTGAAGTGCGGTTGGCCAGCCAGGTCCCATATCACGAACTTCACACGCCTGCCGCCCAGCTCTATGACCTTGGCCGAGAAATCGGCCCCTATGGTCATTATATACTGGGCCTTGAACGTCTCGCCCATGAACCTCCTCCTCAGCGTGGACTTCCCAACGCCGCCATCTCCTATCAGCACTACCTTGAACACGAACATCTCTGCCCCACGGCCCCGGGGGCCAGGCCAAGCCTTATTTTTAACCGTGAGGCCCCGTCCCAGGCGGTCGGGATGGCCGGGGGCTTCGACCCGTATAAGGTGGTGAAATACCCGATAATGACGGAGAAGACCATGCGCATGGTGGAGGAGGAGAACAAGCTAGTCTTCATCGTGGACCTGAAGGCCAACAAGCAGATGATAAAGAGGGCCGTGGAAGAGCTATTCGACGTGAAGGTCGAGAAGGTGTGGACGCTGATAACGCCGAGGGGGGAGAAGAAGGCGATTGTGAAGCTCAGGCCAGAATACAAGGCGGTCGACGTGGCCATGAGGCTCGGCATACTATAGTGCCATAATTACTTCTACGGGGCCGTGATCCGGGCCTGCTTTCCCGGCTTTCCTAACCTATCACCCTCCCCTGATCAGCTCCAGGAGCTTGGATACAAGCAGCCGCACGCTGTCGAAGTGCGCTAAGAGGTCCTCTTCCTCCAACATGGCCTCGTAGAAGTTGCTATGGAGTGATTCGGCCTCCCTAAAGGCTCTGAAAATCTCCGGGTCGCCTACCTCCCTAGACAGCTCCCTGGCGTATCTCCTCAGCTCGGAGTGCTTAGCTACTTTTATGCCCTTCTTTGCTACGAGAACGCATTTGATTGCTTCAACAACAGCACCCCACATATACTCGCCCGCCTTTTCCAGCTCTCCTCTTGAGAGTTCCTCTGCTGCGTTCTCCAGGTATTTTAGGGCTAGATTGGCGTATTTCTCGGCTTCCTCTGCCTCAGGAGGCACGTTCTGCCACCCTCCGGGATGATACCACCTTGCCGGTTTCAGCATCTACCAGCACCTCATACGTGTAGTAGGGGCTTAGGACGCTGGGGGACGCCTGAAAGACGACACGCCAAACCCCCTTCTCCTCCTCATAGGAGCATTCAAGAACGTCCTTCCAGAAGAGGCGTGCAGAGGTCTCCTTGGCGTATCTCTTTGCTATCGCCACGGCTTCTTCAGCGCTCTTAACGGGCATGACCTCACCGTGGCCTACGGAGGCCCCCCTGATTATAAGGCTTCAAACTACGTGTGAGCTGTTAAAAGGAGTGGCGCCGCCGGTGGGACTTGAACCCACGACCTGCGGGTTAACAGCCCGCCGCTCTACCACCTGAGCTACGGCGGCACCGTAAGGGGGCTCGCCAGGGGGGCCTTATTAGCCTTGCCCGA
>CAZVRS010000012.1:0-15004 GCA_964630115.1 uncultured Candidatus Bathyarchaeia archaeon
TCCCGGGCGTGTGGGTGCTCAAGGTGGGCTCGCCCCTTGAGCTGGCGTGCCTGCTTGCGAATATCACGAGCTCCGGGCCAAGCTGGCCCACGTGCTCGGCGAATATGCCGTCGACGCCCGTGAAGGCGAGGGCCACGTCCCCCCGGGCGTAGATAGGCCAGCCTTCGAAGGTCAGGCCCGTCGGCTCGAGGCCGTGGGCCTCCACGAGCTTGTCGGCTATGTTCATGCTGGCCTCATCTACCCTGGAGGCCACTATCAGGACCCTCGGCCTCCAGGACGGGCGCATCCCTATCTCCTCAGGACAGGGCCGGGGGGCCGTATAGGAAGATGAGGAGGGCCAGCTGTGCGTGCAGCCTGTTCTCCGCCTGATCGAACACTATGGACCTCGGGCCATCTATGACCTCGGGGGCTACTTCCTCACCCCTGTGGGCCGGGAGGCAGTGCATGAAGACGGCATCCGGCCTTGCGTGCTCGAACAGCTCCGGCCTGACCTGGTATCTCGGCACGAAGACCTCGAAGCGCTTCTCACGCTCGGACTCGGGTATGTGCATGGACATGAACGTGTCCGTGTATATGACGTGGGCGTCCTTGACGGCCTCGAGGGGCTCGTCGGTGATTATTATGGTGGAGCCCGTCCTTGAGGCGTTCTCGAAGGCCCACTTCACGGCCTCCGGGTCTGGCTCGTAGCCTACTGGGCAGGCCACGCTTATGTCCATGCCAACCTTCGTGCAGCCCAGCAGGAGCGAGTTGCACACATTCGTGCCATCCCCTACGTAGGCCAGCTTTATCCCCTTGAAGGTCCCGAAGCGCTCCCATATGGTCAGCAGGTCGGCTATGATCTGGCACGGGTGGAATCGGTTCGATAGGGCATTTATGACGGGTATGTGGGCGTTCTGGGCCATCTCGACCAGTATTTGGTGGTCGCCCACCCTGGCCACTATGCCGTCAACATACCTCTCGAGCACCCTGGCCGTGTCAGCTACTGTCTCGCCCCTGGAGAGCTGGAGCTCGTGCCAAGACAGGAATATGGGGTCGCCCCCGAGCTTCCTTATGGCCACCTCGAAGGAAACACGGGTCCTTGTGGAGGGCTTCTGGAAGAGGAGGGCTATGGTCTTCCCGGCCAGCACGGAGCCGTATCTGGCTGGATCCCAGTTCGCCTTGACCTCCCTGGCCAGGGATAAGATCTGCATCAGCTCTTCATCGCTTAGGTCCTGAAGCGTCAGCAGATCACGTTTCAAGCTTTTACCTCCGGCCGGATGGGCCCGTGGGACCTTATTACCCTTTGGCCTCCCGGGGAACAGCCCTCAGGAGCGCCCGACCACGCCCTTCAGGGCCTTCTTAAGGCGCCCGAGGAGGCCGGGCTTCACCTTGACGAGCGTGGGCAAGGGCTCAGAGGAGGCATCGAAGAGCACGAAGGCCAGGTTGCCCGATAGCCTCTCCCTGGCGGCGTCCTCGAGGGCCCTGAGGAGGGCTGCCCTGAAGGAAGCCGGCCTCCCCTCGCATATCACGTCCACGTAGGAAGGGGCCACGTCCATGATGGCCATCCTCTCCTCGGAGAACGACCTGATGAACTCCGGCAGCTTCTCGTAAGCCGGTATGCCCCCCGTGTGGATGAGGCAGGCGAGCCTCAGGCCGGGGCGCCCGCTCGGCAGGGAGGACAGAACCTCAACGGCCCAGCCGAACCTCGAGAAGTAAGAGGCACCGTCAACCACCAGGAGGACATCGCCCAGCTCGTCCGCCAGGTTGACCACGAGGAGCGGGATGAAGAACTCGCAGGGCGTCCCGACCCCATCGTATATTATGGCCGCAAGGCCGGCTTCGCCCAGGGCTTCCTTAACGGGCTCTAGGCCGACGTCCGACACCAGCTTGGACAGGTTTTCCTCCGAGAAGCTCTCCTCGACCTTCTTCTTCCACATCTCCAGGAAGCTCTTGTATTCTTCCTTCCTCCTCTCCCTCACCAACCCTATGAACTTGGCGGCATACTTCAGGCCCACGACGGCTATGGATGTCGGGTTGAAGAAGACCGATAGGCTCGAGAGGGCGTCTGCGGCCACCTGGGCCTTGTCGGCCCCCTTTATCCTCGACACCAGGTCTTCCTTGAAGGAAGGCGGCCCCAGCTTCTCCACTAACAGGGCCGATAGGCTCTTCACGTCTGAGACATCTACTTCCCTCACCTTCCTCTTGACGGGCGATGCTTCTTCCACCGCCCTGGCCAGCAGGCCCGGGTTGACCGTAAGCCAGCCCAGGTCCAACGAGGCCCTCTCCAGGGAGGCGAGTGGGCCCTCGTCGGAGTGCCCGAAGTAGAAGATGCCAGAGGAGCCGAGGAGCTCCCTCAGGAACTTGAGGCCCTCTTCCCCCGAGAGGGCGAGCTCGTGCTCCCTCCTGGCGTTGAGCAGCAGGACGGCCTTCAGGCCCTTCTCACGGGCCTTGAGGGCCAGGGAAGCCAGGAGCAGTTCAGGCGGGACCACAAGGTCCTTGGAGCAGGCCAGGGGGGCGTCCTCAAAAGCCATGATGCCCATCCTGGACCAGTTTAAGTCGCCCAGCATGATTTCTGAGGCCTTCCCGCACGGGCCAAGGGCCTTGCTCACGTTGGCCAACGGCATCCCGTTCCCCAGCTTAACGGGCTGGGGCAGCTTATATCCTTAGGTCCCCCTCAGCCTCCTCCTCACGGCCGGGTTCTCCGATGCCAGCTCCGCCAGGACGGCCTCGAAGGACTCACCGGGCCCGAGCTCCCTCTTTATGAAGACGCCCGTCCTGCCCACCTCATCACGCCTCAGCAGGGCCCTGACACGGTCCATGACCGTTTCGACCGAGATGCCCAGCAGCCTTGCCACCTCGCCCTCACGGCCCAGGATGGAGCTCTCCACGTGGCCCCTCTCGGTGGGCTCTATCAACATGAGCCTCTTGTCCACGCCCGGGACCCTCAGGCCAGCCCTGAGGCCCCTGAGGTCCAGTTCGCCACCGAAAGTGTAAAACTCCCGTTCTATCGGCCTCATCTTCGCCAGGGGGAAGGAGACGCTCGTCCTCTCGTCCAGCTCTATGTAGCCCTTCGGGACGTAGTGCGGCGTGGCCTGGACCAGCACACGCCTAACGGGCCTCAGGCCGGAGAACTCAAGGGCTGCCTCTATTATGGCCGAGGGAGGAGGGCTCGGGACGAACACATCTATGTCGCTCGTGGGCCTCACGTCGCCACGTGCTATGCTGCCGTGCACGATGCACCCTATCCCCCTGGCCTCGAGGGTCTCCATGACCTCGGCTGCCCTGGCCCTTAGGGACCTAAGCAGCTCCCACCTATCGGGCCCGTAGATGACCTCACGGGCCTCCGGCCTCCTGACCGGCTTCACGGCCATCGTGCATATAGGCCAGCCGGGCCATTTTAGGCCTGAGAGGCCTTGAGGTGCTCCAGGTGCGGGCGCAGGGAAGCCGCCATAAGGCTCCACTACAGCGGGGAAGCCCTCTGCCCATCGTGCTTCATAGAGCGCTTCGAGCACAGGGTCAGGAAGGCCATAGGGCGCTACGACATGCTGGGCCCCAGGGACCGGATAGCCGTCTCCCTCTCGGGCGGGAAGGACAGCCTCACGCTCCTCCACGTCCTGGCCAAGATAGAGCGTGATTTCCCCCTCTCGGAGCTCCTTGCCATAACGGTCGACGAGGGGATAGGGGCCCACAGGTCCGAGGGCATAGAGGCAGCCCGCAGGCTATGCTCAAAGCTCGGGGTCGAGCACGTGATCGTGAGCTTCAAGGACCTATACGGCATAACGCTACCGGAACTCCTGAAGGCCCTTGAGGGCAAGCCCGGGGCCCTCGACCCATGTGCCTACTGTGGCGTGCTGAGGCGCAGGGCCGTCAACGACACGGCTTTAGAGCTGGGGGCGGACGTCATAGCGGTCGCACACAACCTGGACGACGTGGTCCAGGCCTGGCTCATGAACCTGCTGAGGAACAACCTGCCCAGGCTGGTGAGGTTCAAGCCCGTCACTAGGTCGGGCCACCCGAGGCTCGTGACACGCATCAGGCCCCTATGCCTCATACCCGAGCGTGAGACTGCCTTCTACGCCTTCCTCCACGGCTTCTCGGGCCCGAGGACGCCCTGCCCCTACGCCAGGAGGGCCCTGAGGAACGAGCTAAGGGTCTTCCTCAATAGGCTCGAGCTCAGGCACCCGGGGACCAAGTTCGCCCTCTTCAGGGCCTTCGAGAGGCTGCTGCCCGTGCTCGAGGCCAGCCTGCCGGAGGGCAGGCTCGGCACCTGCGAGAAATGCGGTTCCCCTTCCTCGGGCCGGTTGTGCAAGGTGTGCGAGTTCCTAGAGGAGATAGGCCTCTAGATGAAGTCGGACAACGAGGCCTGCTTGGACCCACGACCGAATAGGGCCTCTATCTCCTCCCTTATGAGCTCGAGCCTCTGGGCCAGGTAGCCCGGCAGCCCGTAGCGCCTGACGAGCTCCTCGGCCACGGCCAGGTATTTCTCCACCGAGCCCCTGTGGACCGTGAGGACCAGCTTGCCGCCGCAGGCATCACAACGGCCCGAGAGGGGGACACGCCTGAACCTCTTGTTGCACTTGCTGCACCTCAGGGCCTGGGTGGCGAAGGCCCTCAGGTTGCCCACTATGTCCCTTATGAAGTGCGTCGTCAGCACCCGGGTCGCCACCTCCCGTGCGTCCACGGCCTCTACGAGGTCCGCCAGGTCCATCTGGCCCGAGAGCTTCTCCCTCATGGTCTTCAGCTTCTTGTAGGCCGTCTCCAGGACGCCGGAGCAGATGTTCCCCGTCGGGACGGTGAAGCCAAGGCCTTCGCAGCGCCCTTTCTCGGCCAGGAGGTCCTTGAGGACCGTTATGGAGGCCTCGAGGTCCCTGGCTGGGGCCTTCTCCCATGTCTTCTCGTAGAACTCGAGCGGGTAGCTCCAGGCCACGTCGACCTCCTGGGCCTGCCTCTGGACCTCCCGAGCGTCCACGATGGGCATTATGAATATTGGTGCATCCATCATGCCCCCCGGCCTGGCCGGCAGGTAGGCCCTCGAGAAGTTCAGGAGCACGTCCAAGGCCAAGGATATGCTATCTTCATCTCCATCGCAATCACGTCTCTTGGCCGAATGCCATACCGGGTGGGCATAACAGACCTTGGCGTCTGTGAAACCTATTATGCGGCCCACTATCCCTACGGACGTGTGGGGCGCCAGCCCTATTACCAAGTGGCCTATGAGGTCCTCTGGCTTCTCGACCCTGTAGTAGGGCTCGAGGCCGTAGAAGCGGACCAGCAGGTCGTCCAAGAACTTCGCCACCCTGACGAGGAAATCGCCTGCCTCACGGGGCAAGATGACGTCCTGCGGCTTCAGCTCACACACCTGCTCGGGGTCCTCGAGCGGACGGCCGTTGACATCCTCCGTGTAGCCCAGCTCCCTAAGGACCTCGACGGGCGTCCCTACCTCGGACGGCTTGAAGTGGGTCAGGGGGGCGTTCGTGGCATCGAACCTTATGGTCCCATCCCTGAAGACCGTAAGGCCGTGCAGGGCCCTTAAGATGCCCTTCTCCAGGGGCTCTGCTATCTTCTCCTCGTTCACCAGGCCCTTGACGCCCTTAATGACGTCCGGGGCCGATGCCAGGCCGAGGGATTCACATGCCTCCCTCAGCATCTCCTTCAACTTCACGGTCCTTCTCCTGAACGGGACGGCCTTCGCCTTGCAGGTCGGGCAGTTAAGGCCCTTCTTGAGCTCCCTTCCGCACCTAGGGCAGGACCAGATGGGCTCCGTCTTGACTTTGCACTTCGGGCAAACGGACCTGTGCGTCTCAAGGCCGCAGTTAGGGCACCTCCTACTCGCCAGCTCTACCTCTATGGCTTCCTTAGCGGAGGCCTCCACTAGGTCCCTCTTCGGCCCGCCGTAGAGGCCGACCGGGAAGAGGACGTGGACGGGCGGCTTCATCTCACGCCCCCTGGCTTTCTCGGGCCTCCCCATGCGTGCCCCGAGGAAGACGGGCGCCTTGTTCCGGACCTTTAGGCCGGATAGGGCCCTAACGGCCTCAAGGCCGTCCTCAAGGGCCCTTAGGGCACCGGGGTCCACCTTCCTCTCGTCCAAGAGGCCGAGGCAGGCCATGAGGATTAAGGCATCATCTCCTTCCACTACTATGTGATCTCCATCCAGCCTGTGGGGGACGCACAGCTTCTCCAAGACGGCCTTGATGCCTGGCTCGGCTGGCCCCCTGAGGAAGCCGAGGGATAGGGCCCTCGAGGCCCACTCCCTCAGGGCCAGCACTTCCTCGGGCCCTACCAGGTGCCAGAAGTAAGTCCACCTCGGGTGTAGAGGCACGCTTAAGGCCTTGGAGAGCTTCAGGGCCTCGTCTGCGTTCGGTTTGGCCCTCAGGGGCTCCTTAATGAAGGAGGCCAGCCTGTCGGGCCTCAGGCCAGCGGCCTCAGAGGCACGCTCCAGGTCGCCCCCGAAGTGCTCTCCTACGGCCCGCTCGACCTCCTGGGCCCACCACTCCTCCACGTAGCCGGAAGGGAGGAGCTCTTTGTTATTGTAGAGGAAATCGCCGTAGCTGATCAACAGGTCCCCGAGGAAGAGCACTTTCTCCACACGGCCTGAGAGGGCCCGGGCCTGGGCCTCGTCTTCCACCCTCAAGACGGAGCCATCGGAGAGCCTTACGACGGGCGGTTCTATGCCGTCAACGGGCATGGCTATCCCGCCCTTCCCCGGGACCTCGAGCTTAAGCTGGGTTCCAACGGCCAGGAAGCCCTTAAGCAAGACCATGGTGGCCGGGTGGACGCCCACGGCCGCCAAGCCCGTGTTCCTGGAACGGCCATACCTGAGCCTGAAGCCGCCTGGCCTGTCGGGCAGGGAGAAGACGGGCCTGCCGGCAATCACCTCGTCGAGTATGCCCTCGCCACCGCCGGCCGCCTCAGATGCGAGTTCCTCTAGCCAATCCCAGCCCTCCAGGCCCAGCTTCTCCACGACCTTCAGGACCTTCTTCGCACGCCCGATTATGCCGTCGTTCAGGACGAGGAGGGCGCCCCCCCTGAGCCTGTTCGTCTCAACCCGGGGCAGGTCCCTGAAGAAGGAGACCTCAACGGGGTCCGTGGGAACGCCGTTGATTTCCACGGGCAAGTTCATAACGGCCTTCACTATCATGGCGTCCGACACGTTATACTGGAACCTGGCCACCTCACGTTCGTAGAGCCTTATCTCCTCCACGAAGCGCTTGGCCTCCGCCTCCGTGGCCACGTATCGGCCGAGGCCGAGGAGCTTCCTTACCACGTCGCCTATGACGACCGTCAGGGCCTGGTCCGTCCCGCCAGCTGACCTTATGGGGCCAGCGTAGTATATGGCCAAGTAGGACGAGCCATCCGGGTTCTCCTTCACCTTGACGCTCGATATGCCCTGGACGGGTGCTGCCGTGACGCCTTCCGTCAGTATGGCTAGTGCGGTCCTTATGGCCTGTTCTGCCCTGCCCCTCGGCCCGCCCAAATCGCCGAAGCGTCCGAGGGCTATTTCCTCCGCTATCTTGAAGGCCAGCTCGTCCTTCTCCATGCTGCCCGATAGCTCCCTGATGCGCTCTGCCACGCCAGGCGGGCCCACCATGCCCTCCACTAAATCGGCCACGTCGTAGGCAAGGCCCGGCTCTGGCGATAGCTCTGGGTCAAGCCCTCTCGACCGAGCTTCCCGTGCTATGGCCAAGAGCCTGTTGAACTCCTCCATTATCGAACTCTCATACCGGCCCTCGGGCTGAGGCATGCTGGCCTGCCTCGGCAGCGGGCGGCTTATACCGGTTGACCACGCCCCACCCTGGCGGGCCCCCCGCCCGGGCGAAAGTTTTAAAAGAGCTTGTCCAAGGTCCGGCCCACGATCTTACCCCATCTGGAGGAGCGGGGATAAGGCCCCATACGGCCCCGTGTTAAGGCTTATAAAGCCCGGCTTGCGCCCCTGCCCAAACCGCAGGCTGGAGGAAGGCATGGTGGACGCACGCTTCACCTGGGCGGCTCTGGCGCTCGCCGTCATATCCATCATCCTCTTCTCAGCGCCGAACGTGGCCTTAAGCCAGGCGGCCATCGGACATGCCCCACAGGGCACGCCCCAGGATGCCGGGAGACCCCCGTCGGTCGGTGATACGTGGGTCCTCTACGGCAGGTTCAGCGAGTCCAGGGAAGGGTCCGTCGGCTCAGGGAAAGAGCTGCCGCTCCCGAACGGCTCCAAGGTCATGTTGGCCGTGTCGGGGCCTAAGGTATGGACTTGGACCCTCGGCTCCTACGGGACCGTGAGGTTAAACTTCACGCTCCTGGAGGCCGGCAACTACACGGGCGTCGTCCTTGAGAGCCTGGAGTGCTACTTGTGGATCGAGTGGCCCGAGGAGAAGGTGATAGCTACCTCCGGCGTCCTCCAGGTCGGAATCGACTTGGTCGAATCGCCGTTCACCCAAGACATGCAAGTGTCCTTCACCACGGACTTCGATTGGAGGACCGTTGAGGAGTGGCTCAGCCCTCCCTGGGCCTGGCTCGTCGTAGAGGCCAACTTAACGCTCTACTCGGGTGCTGAGGGCGAGCCCTACCAGATGGAGCCCTTCTACTCCGCCATGGTGGAGTGCCTGCCCTCGGGCTACCTCAGCCGGACGGTGGAGGTGGCCTTCTCCATAGTGGAGATGACGCCTTACCAGGCGAACGTGAGCACCACGACCACATACAACATATCGGGCAAGCTCCTCACCTACCGCTCTTGGAGGATATACAACACCACGGCCTTCTACATGGCCTTAGGCTTCATGTCGCTTGAGGACATTCTCCAGTGGCCCTACGAACTCCTCTACTGGGAAGAGCCGCCCACGGCCCCGCCTATCCTCAACGTGAGCTGGGCCGAGGAAGGCTCTGAGTGGGCCGATTACGTATCGGGCCTGGCCTCCCAGTATGGCGTGGACGCCAGAGGCACCTTCGGCTTCAGGGAGGACGTCCTGGCCGACAGGAAGGTCGTGCTGGCCACCTTCGTCTTCGACTACCTCGTCAACAAGACGGAGGCATACCAGGACACCGGTTGGTCATACTCCTACTTCATCAGGGGGCCCTACCACGCTGCCTGGGGCTACGAGAACGAGACCGGGGCCCTCATGACCATCTCCTGGTCCGAGGACCTGGTGGCTGGCGAGGAGGGGTTCCACGAGGGAGGCTGGTATGTTGAGGAGGAGAGCAGGACCCTGAACGTCCTCATGGCCGTCAAGAACGCATCTTTCGAGTTCGGCGAGGAACTGCTGCCCATGGTCGTCCTCAGGTCGGCAAACATCAGCCCGTCTAGGGTCGCCTTGGGAGGGACGGTTGAGCTCTCGGTGGAGGTTGCCAACGAGGGCAACGCAAAAGCCAGGGGGGTCAGGGTCCGCTGGGAGTCGGCCAGCTTCTCCGGTGAGCACGAGAAGACGGTCGACGTAGATGCCGGTTCCTCCACCACCGTCACCTTCACCCTCAGGGCCGAGGAGCCCGGGAACGCCACCGTGGAGGTCTTCATCTACTTCCAGGACGAACTCGTGGGCCAGGAGGCCCTTAAGGCCAGCATATTCATGCCCGTGGTGCTCAGGTCGGCTAGGCTGAGCTCCGACGAGGTCCTCAAGGGCCGGACCGTGGACCTCCTAGTGGAGGTTGCGAACGAAGGAGGCGGGGAAGCAAGGGGCGTGAAGGTCGTCTGGGAATCGGCCAGCTTCTCCGGGGACCACGAGGAAACGATCAACATAGCGCCCGGCTCAACGGCCACGGTGACCTTCACGCTGAAGGCCGAGGAACTCGGGAACGCCACCATAACTGTCAGGGTCCTCTACGCAGGTGAGGTAGTGGGCCAGGAGGAGCTGACCATATCCGTGTCGGAGGCCGTCCAGCCGACGCCCGCCACCACGACAGCCATAACGACCGGTGCCGTAGCCGGGGCCGTCTCGGCTGGCGTGTCCATAGCCACGGCGGGCGTGTCGGCTGGGGCAGCCGTGGCCACGGCAGCACCGACCGTGGCGCCCGTCTCGGCTGCTCCGCCTGGGGCCCCCGCCCCAACGGAGAAGCCCGGCATCTTCTCCAAGGTGCTCAGCGGCGTGAAATACCTGCTCGGGAGGCGCAAGAAGAGGCGTGTCCAACCGCCCAGGAACTCCCTGAGGATGACCTTGGGCCTCGTCGTCTTGGCCGCTATATTCGCTGCCATCCCGCTCTTCGTGGCCGAGCGGTCCTTCGAGCTGGCGAGCATACCCGTGGCCGCCTTCACGTCCTCCATAGGCTTCACGCTGGCCTTAGCGGGCCTAAGCCTGTTCGCCAGGAGGGTGAAGTTCTACAGGGACTTCGGCGTGGAAATAGATGCCAGGGAGAAGGGCTACCTGGCCCTGACGCTCATCCTGGGCCTCTGGGGGGCCTTCTCATCCGCTTACGGGATCCTGGGCGTGCTCGTGCCCTACCTGGCCAACATACCGCTATCGGCGTCCGGATTGGTGCTCACGGCCTACACCATATATGACGTGAGGAGCTGGGCCTGAGGATAGCCCCCTCCCCTTTTTCTCTATTTCCTCTTCTTCAGGCCATTCCTTATGGCCTTCACGAACCTGCGTATCTTGTCCCTTATTGAGCCCCCCATCTCTATGGCCGTCCCCGTGACCACTATGTCCGCACCAGCGCCGACGGCCTTCTCAACGCTCTTGCCGTCCCTCAGGCCCCCTCCCACTATGAGAGGTATGTCCACGGACTTCTTCACCAAGGAGACCATGGCCTCTGGGACGGGCCTCGGGGCACCCGAGCCAGCCTCCAGGTAGACGAACCTCATGCCCAGGCACTCGGCTGCCATGGCGTAGGCAGCCGCCAGCTCGGGCTTGTCGTAAGGTATCGGCAGGGCCCTCCCGACCAAGCCGGCTGCTCCGCCGTAGCCGACTATTATGTAGCCCATGGGTATGGCCTCGATGCCCAGGCGCTTCACCACGGGTGCCCCGAGCATTTGGGCCCCTATGAGGTAATACGGGTCCATGGAGTTCAGGAGGGACATGAACCATATGGCATCTGCGTGCCTGCTTATGCCAGCTATGTTGTTCGGGAAGAGTATGACGGGAACCCCGAGGCCGCCCTGCTTCATGGAGAGGACGACCCGGTCGAGCTGGTCCGTGAGGGCGAGGGTGGAGCCGCCCACCATTATGGCGGCTGTCCCGGCTTCCTCGGCCTCGCCAGCTATCTTAGCGGCTTCCTCGGGCCCCACCTTCTCCGGGTCCAACAAGGTCATGTGGATGGCCCCTTCTTCCCCTATCCTTTTCATTATGTATCGCTCGACCTTGCCCGGTCCCTTCATCTCCCCCACTTCTCGTCCCGGGGAGAATATCAGGTCCCTATTTCAGGGTTGCGGTAAAAGAAAGCCGTCAGGAGGGGCCGGGCGTTCGGGAGGGCGCTATCTTGCCCTCGTAATACATGTCCACGAACTTGCAGTAGGCATCTACCTCCTTCTGGACGGGGGCTATGGGTATCGTGGCCGATATGCCGCAGCGGCCGCACATGACGTGGGCCACCCGGCCCGAGGGGCCCGTCCTTATCTTGACCGCCACGGAAGCCGTCCCGCAGACCGGGCAGGTGAAGACCTTCGGGAGCGTCCTCTTCCTGACCACTATCTTCCTGCGCCTCTTCCTCCTGCCCACCCTTCCGCCCCCAAGTGCCCGTCCGGCGGTGCCTTAAAAACTGCCAGGCTTAATATGACCTCACGCATACTGTAACGCAGCATGGAAGGCGGGGGACGAGGCGACCAGGCGGCGGCATTCGTGTGGAGCGAGGAAAAATACGTAGAGCTCCCTCTGGAGGAGGCCTTCAAGGGCATCCTGAGCTTCTTGAGGGAGCGGCCGAGCATCAGGATAAGCAAGGTCGAGGAGCCCAGCCTGGTGGAGTTCGTGGAGGGAAGCTGGAAGAAGGAGTTCCCCATAATCTTCAGCATTTCCCTCAGGGCCCGAGGTAAAGGGACCTCCATCAGGTTCACCATAGACATGGCGAGGGCCGTCCTCGTGGTCATCTTGCTAGGTGTCCTGCTCACCCTAGGAGCGGCCTTCCTCTGGCCGGGGTCGACGGAGGGCCTCTGGATGGGAGCCACATGGGCCCTGATCTTCATACTCGGGTGTGCCCTCGACATGGTCCGTAGAGCAAGGTCGATTGAGGACGGCATGATGATCTTCCTCAGGGGTTATGCATCCCGGGCCGGCGTGGCGGGGGAGGGCCGGGGCAGCTCTGAGCTGGCATGTGGGAAAGGAATTTAAGGCCCATACTCGACGCATACCGGTGCCGAAAATGAGGTTGAGCCCCGAAGTCCTGAGGATAAACCCGGAGGCCGTTGAGAAGCACATAACGAGGTTCATAAGGGATTACGTGAACTCGGTGGGTGCCAAGGGGCTCGTCATAGGCCTGTCGGGCGGCCTGGACAGCTCTACGGCAGCCACTTTAGCCGTGAGGGCCTTGGGGCCCGATAAGGTCGTGGGGCTCATAATGCCCGAGGAAGAGGCCTACGACCCGGAGGCCATCGAGCACGCCAGGATGGTGGCCGAGCAGCTGGGCATGAGGGTCGATTACGTGGACATAACGCCCATACTGAGGGCCTTCTACGAGGCCATGCCGGCCTACGACCCAGAGGCCCACATGGCCAGGGCGAACGTAAAGCCCAGGGTCCGCATGACCTGCCTATACTACTATGCGAACAAGCTCGGCATGCTCGTGTGCGGGGCCACGGACAAGTCGGAGGCCATGCTGGGCTACTACACGAAGTGGGGGGATGGGGCAGCCGACATAGAGCCCATAATGGACCTCTTCAAGACGCAGGTCCGGCAGCTGGCCAGGCACCTGGGAGTCCCGAGGGAGATCGTCGAGAAGCCCCCCACGCCCGGCCTGCTGCCCGGCCAGACGGCCGAGGGTGAACTCGGCATGAGCTACGACGTGCTGGACCTGATACTGTATGGCCTCGAGCACTTCATGAGGCCCGAGCGCATAGCATCCGATTTAGGCCTGCCCCTGGAGGCCGTGTTGGCCGTCAGGGACCGCTGGCTGGCCAACGAGCACAAGAGGAGGCCCCCGCTCACCGTGAAGCTGGCCTACCGCACGGCCGGCATGGACTTCAGGCTGCCCTACACACCCGGGCGGAGGTGAGGGCCCATGGCCCGTGAGAGGTTCAAGGTGGCCCTGGCCCAGATGGAGTGCTCCGTGGGCGATAAGGAAGCCAACCTGGCCAAGATGGAGGAGATGGCCAAGGAGGCCAAGCGGAAAGGCGCCGACCTGGTGGTGTTCCCGGAGCTCTCAGCCACAGGCTACGTTTGCCGTGACCTCTTCTACGAGCTCGCCGAGCCCGTCCCCGGCCCGGCCACGGAGAAGATGGCCGAGGTGGCCAGGGAAGAGGGCCTCTACATAGTCTTCGGCCTCCCGGAGAAGAGCAGGATATCCGGCTCCGTGCTCTACAATACGTCCGTCCTGGTGGGGCCAGAGGGCTTCGTGGGCTCCTACAGGAAGATGTTCCTGCCGACCCACAGCGTCTTCGAGGAGAAACGCTACTTCAGGCCAGGCGACAAGGTGGAGGTCTTCGAAACAGGCCTCTGCCGCATAGGCCTCATGATATGTTACGATGCATTCTTCCCCGAGGTGGCCAGGCTGCTGAGGCTGAGGGGGGCCCAGCTCATAGTTTGCATATCGGCTTCACCAGGCGTGAGGCGTTTCTACTTCGAAACGCTACTGTCCGCCCGTGCCCTAGAGAACACGGTCCACCTGGCCTACGTCAACCTGGCTGGCCGTGAGGACGGCCTGGGCTTCTGGGGCGGCTCGAGGCTCATAGGGCCGACGGGCTCCATAATAGTGAGGGCCAAGTATGATGAAGAAGACATGGTCGTGGGCGAGGTCGACCTACACGAGGCCGATAGTGCTGGCGTCTTCCTCCCCATGCTGAGGGACCTGAGGCCCGAGCTGACCAAGTGGATAGCAGAGGAAGCGAGTTCCTACTGACCTCAGCCGCCCGGCTTCATCTTGAGCTCGTATAGCATGTATCGTCCTGCGAAGTAGGCCAGGAGGAGCAGAAAGACCCCTATGACGAACCTGTAGTAGGCCCTTGAGGGCTCATCAGCATACTTGGTGCTCTCGTATATGAGGAAGAGGCCTGCGAAGCCCAGGCCCCACAGCATCATGGATATGATGCTCTCCATGAGCACCTGGTCCAGCATGGTGTATGGGTATGTTATCCATATGGTCCCGGGCCGAGGTATGATGACCCTGGGGCTGTGTATCAGGTCATACAGGCCGCCCCCGAGCAAGAAGGCCACCACGGCCACGACGGCTATGGCTATGGCCGTTGCCGAAGGCTTGTAGGTCGCCAGGGTCCGGTAGGCCCTGCCCAGCTTCCTAGATGCCGACTTGAGGGCAAGCCTCGCCTTGGCCTTCCTGCCCATGGCCACAGGCTTGTGGGCGGGCCCGGGATTTATGCCTTAGGTCAGCCCCCGCCGGCCGGCGGTATTAGGGCGACCTCATCGCCGTCCCTGAGGGCCGTGTCAAGGCCCGATAGGAAATCTATGTCCCTGCCGTTCACGAACACCTTGACGTATTCGGCCAGGCGCCCGCCCTCCATCACGGCTTCCCTGAAGGGCCTGCCGAGCCTGCGGGCTAGCTCGGCCAGCAGGTCGCCCACCGTCGAGCCCTCGGGCAATTCCACCTCCAGGGGCCCGCCCCCGAGCAAGTTGGAGAGGGTGGCGAAGGCCCTCACTCTGACCTTCATTATCCGGGCTAAGGGCCGTCAAGGGCGAATAAAAACCTGGGCTTCCCGGAAAAGGCGCCTACTTCTTGAGCAGCTGCTCTGCCACCTTGGCGGCTTCCTCAAGCCCGAGCTTCCTGAGGGTCTCGGGCAGAGGTATGCCCGTGTCCACGTCCCAGCCCCTGAGCTTGTAATACTCGTCGAGCATCTCCTCCAGCGGGACCACCTTGCCCTTAGCTGGCCCGACGGGCGCTGGCTCCTTGAGGAACCTGTCGGGCAGGGTGTCGTCCTTCCGGCCCACGCCCTCACGGCACTGTATCATGCGCT
>CAZVRS010000013.1:0-14962 GCA_964630115.1 uncultured Candidatus Bathyarchaeia archaeon
GCCCGAGGCCCTAAGGGCCCCGAGTGATGAGTTCAGCCTTGGCTGAGGAGTGATGATGGATCAACCGTCTGACGGCCTGGGGCCCGCGGGCCCTCATATCCTAGGCCCGGCTGGGCCCAGCCCCCTCACCCTCCGGGCCCTGAGGTAGAGCCTGAGGCTCTCGGGGAGCTTGGAGGTCGTGTGCTCTTGCTCGGTCCTTATGCCGAGGGCTATCTCTATGGCTTCCCTCAGCACGGTGGAGACGAAGGCTGGCGTCGGGCTGCCCCACTTCAGGCCCGGGCAGAACGGGTCAACGTAGACGTAGAGCGGGTATCCCATGTAGTTCACGTAGGCTTCTGCTGCCCGGCCATACTTCGGCCAGCTGAGGACCTTGAAGGGCCATAGCTTGCAGGCCTTGGGCTTCATGTCCTGTAGCCCGCAGAGCCACTTATCGCCCACCTTCCTGAGGAAGATGCAGGAGCCATCTGGCCGGCGCTTAAGGTAGAATTTCCCGTGCCCTACCTCGGCCACACCGGGCCCGTAGATGTCCACGAGCCTGAGCCATTCCTCTGGCTTGAGGACTACCCTATACTCACGGCAGCACTTCCCGCACAGGTTGCAGGACCACGAGGCCACGTGCCTCCAGGGGATGGGCCTCACCATTCCCCGAGAGGCCTAGGCCTCCCACGTATTAGTATTTCCTCTCAGGCGACGTAGGTGGTCCTCTCACGTTCCTCCCGGCCGGCTTCCCTCCTGGGCCTCCTGGCGTGTTGGCCGCACAACTTGCAGCTCTGGGAGCACAGCCTCAGGAACTCGTTCTCGTCATTTAGGACCGCTTCAGCCGCCTTGGCGCAGAGCTCGGCTGGCTCCACGCAGCCAGCTTCCTGGCACAGCTTGGATATGAATAGGCAGGCCCTGTGGACGTCCTCCGGGTCCAGGACGGCCAAATTGGACCTTATGAGGTAGCAGAGCTCCCTGGCGAGGGCACAGGTCCTCAGGAAATCGAACCTCTCCATGACCTTCTTCCTGGCCTTCTGCCTCGATAGCTCCAATCCCATTCCCGCCTTCGCCCTATTTTGACCTGCCGTTCCAAATAAGCCTTTGATGCAAGTTGGCCCTCATGCGGGAACGGGAGAAGAAGGCCCAATCGGCCTCACCTAGGCTTGACGAACCTCGCTATGAAGTAGCCGGAGCCGTGGAGGTGCGGGTGGAACCTCTGGAGGAGCTCTGCTCCCTCGACCGAGCCCGGGAGCCCCCTCGAGCCTATGTAGATCGGTTGCTCATCCACCTCAAGGCCGCATTCTTCCACGGCGAAGGAGACGATGCCCTCGCACTCACGGGCAGTCATGGTGCAGACGCTGTAGACCACCACGCCGCCCGGCCTGACGAGCTTGGCGGCCACCTTGATGAACTGCTTTTGGTATTCGGCCAGCGAAGCCAGCTCCCTGTGGTCCTTCAGGTCGAACAGCTTGGGCAAGACCCCCAGGGCGCTGCAGGGCGGGTCAACTAGGACCCTATCGGCCTTCCCGACCAGCGAGGGGAAGTCCAGGTCGAGGTATCGTGAATCAGCCCTGACGACGGCGGCCTCACAGCCCAGCCTGCCGAGGACCTTCCGGGTCTCGGCCACCTTCCTCCCGCTCCTGTCGAAGCCCACGACACGGGCCCCGTTGGACGTGAGCTGGCATATGTGGCTCAGCTTCCCCCCTGGCCCGCAGGCCACGTCGAGGATGAGCTCGCCGGGCTCGGGCCCGAGGACCCTGCTGGTCAGCATGGAGGGCAGCGATTGCGGGTATATCAGGCCCTCCTCGAACTCCTCCAGCTCCCTGATGGGCGGGAGCTCGTATAGGGGCCTGAGGACCTCGACGGCAAGGCCCTTCCTGGCGGACAGGACCTCACGCTCGTCCATCCTGGCTATCCCGAACGCAACCGGCTGGCCGAGCTCCGAGACCACAAGGACCTCGTCGCCACGCCTCACGCCCCTGAAGCTCAGGACGCCCGGCACGTAGACGTTGGAGCCCATCATGGCCGACTCGGCCGTGAACTTGTCCACCACGACCTCTTTCTCGGCCTCGGGCAGCTCGAAGGGCCCTCTGACGGGCACGTATATGGCCTCGGGGAGGTTCTCGTCTTCCCTGGCGTCCAGCCCCTTCTCCTTCAGCCGGTCAACAACGGCCCCTACGTCGGCCTTGAGCGTGTTGACCCGCATGTAATACCTCGGGCCCGGCCTCCCCAGGGCCCTTATGACCTCGCCCAGCTCGCCCGGCGGGTAGACCTCGGCCAGGGCATCTATGACGGCGTCCGAGAGGAGGGGCTCAGGGGGCCCGGCCTTCATGGCCCCTGCCCTTCTTGACCGGCTTCCTCTTCAAGGGCGTCCCACATATCGGGCACTCCCTCACGGCCAAATCGCCCGGGAAACGGGCGAAGCAGGCCGGGCAATAGACGACCCAGGTCAGCCCCTCCTTTATCCCGAAGGTGGCCACGGGCGAGAAGGCTATTCCGAGCCTCTTGGCCACGTTCTGTATGGCGTAGTCATCCGTTATTATCAGGGTCTCGTAGCCCTCTTCCTTCAGCTCTATGGCCAAGGCCAGGAGTTCTACGTCTACTTCAGAGAGCCTTATGGCGTCCCCGAGGAGGGCAGATGCCTTCCTGGCCTCCTCAAGGGCCCCCGGGCTGGGCTCCTTCACGGTCAGCTTGCCGCTTTCCTCTGCCACCCTCAGCCTGAGGGAGCCCATGGAGCTCGGGCTGACCTCGCTCCTCACGCCCGGGACGGTGAACGCATGGCCTTCTAGGGAGAACGGATCCAGGCCAGCTATGAAGGCCGATGCGTCCAGCACTATGGCCTTCTTCTTAGGCATGAGGCCCACTTCCCCTACAGGCCAGCTTCTCGTAGAACCTGGCCCTGAGCCCCACGAACCTAAGGGGCCTTTCCGACGCCCTTATGCTCACGACAGAGCCGACCTCAAGCTCGAAGACAGCTTGGCCATCCACTACGGCCACGGGCTCCCTGGCCTTCACGACCTCCACTTCTATCTGGGCGTCCGGGGGCAGGACGAAAGGCCACGAGGGCCTGACGGGGCATATGGGCGTCAGGAGGAGGCACCTCAGGCCCGGGTCAACGACGGGCCCGCCGCAGGATAGCGAGTAAGCCGTTGAGCCAGCCGGCGTGGCCACCAAGAGGCCGTCTCCCTCGACCCAACACATATCGGCCCCGTCCTTCCTCACCTTAGCCTTGAACAACTTGGCGGGCACCTTGGAGGTAAGGCATACCTCGTTCAGGGCCTTCGGGAGGACCGTGTTGCCTATCCTGGCCTCAAGCCTCATGCGTTCTTCTACTTCCACACGCCCCTCAAGGAAGGCCCTGAGGGCTTCTTCGACCTCGCTTGGCTCAACGGTGGTCAGGAAGCCCCTCTCGCCGACATTAACGGCCATTATGGGTGGTGCGTCGTCCGGCAGGTCGAGGCAGGCCCTCAGGATGGTGCCGTCTCCCCCCACGATGACCAACAGGTCGGCCCTCATGGACCGTAGGGGCACGCCGCCCCCCGGCCTGTCGAGGGCCCTGGCCAGCTCTTCCTCGAGCACGAACTCGATGCCCTCGCCGGACAGGTAGGCCATTATGCGCTCTGCTATGCCGACGGCCTCGGGCTTGGTCGTGTTGGCTATGATGCCCACGCTCGGCAATTCCTCTCCTGCACCACCTCTGGTTTATAAGGTCCGGGGCCTAAATAGCTCACCCGAGGTGGAAAGGTGAGCAAGCCCGTGGAGCTC
The DNA here is from genome assembly GCA_964630115.1 of uncultured Candidatus Bathyarchaeia archaeon. Taxonomy (GTDB): domain Archaea; phylum Thermoproteota; class Bathyarchaeia; order EX4484-135; family EX4484-135; genus EX4484-135. The sequence continues at coordinate 3,745 of CAZVRS010000013.1, forward strand.
GGTTCCCTGAGGGTCGGCTCCTACATAGTCATAGACGGCGAGCCGTGCCGCATCGTCGAGATGACGAAGTCCAAGCCCGGCAAGCACGGCTCTGCGAAGGCCAGGGTGGTGGCCATAGGCATTTTCGACGGCGTGAAGAGGAGCATAGTGAAGCCCGTGGACGCCCAGGTCGAGGTCCCCATAGTCGAGAAGAGGGCCGGCCAGGTCCTGTCCATCATGCCGAACGCCGTCCAGCTCATGGACCTGGAGACCTACGAGGTCTTCGAGGCCCCCCTGCCGGAGGAAGAAGGGCTGAAGGAGAAGCTGCAGCCTGGCGTGGAAGTCGAATACTGGCGCATACTAGGCCGTGCCAAAATAATGAGGGTCAAGTAGGCGACTGCTGGCGGGACCCTAAACCAGCTTGTCCAAGCCCAGTTCCCTCAGCTTCTCAGGCCTTGGCCTGCCCCGTTCGTCCCAGCCCCTCAATGCGTAATACTCGTCCAAGAGGCGTTCCAACGTGGCCCTGCCTATGCTCGCCTCACGGCCATCGGGCATGGGCAAAGGCTCCTCGAACATGCGGGGCGGTAGCGTGTCGTCGGCCCGTGATACACCTGCCTCCCTCATGTTGAACAGCCTCACCAGGTTCCAGATGCGTTCCCCGACCGTCAGGTATTCTCCCACGTCGTATTCCAAGCCTGCCGCCGCCCTAAGGCCGCTTATGAAGTCTTCAACGCCCAGAGGTGCGAAATCGCAAACTATCAGGGAGAAGGCAGCAGCCCTCTCGTCCTGGACGTATTTCACGAACTCAGCAAGCCCTTCCGTCGAGAAACGCTTCAGCCTCCCATCTATTTCTGCTCTGACGGTCCAGGCCCTCTGGTGGCACCCTCCTCTATCGGCGGTGGCGTAGGCGAGTGCCATCCCCCACGAGGCCCTCGGGTCGTAACCGGGCAGCTCGAGGCCCTTCACGTGGACGGCAATCCTGACGGCCTCTGGGCCCAGCTTTTCAGCAGCCCTCTTCACGCCCTCTGCCAGGAGGTCGCCTATGCCATCTCGGTAAGCTATCTTCTTCACCAGCTCCCTCTGCCCCTCAGCATCCCCAAAGTCGGGCACATCTTTCAACAGCCCCCTCCGTCCAGCTTCCATGGCAAATCCTATTACGACGCCCGTGGAAATGCCGTCCAAGCCCAGCTCCGTGGCCAGCTTGACGGACTTAGCTACCTCGAGGGCATCCGTTAGGCCGTTGTTAGCACCCATCATGGCCAATATCTCGTATTCGACCTTCACGGCCCCCTCCGGCAGGCGGACCACTTTGCCGCACTTCATCGGGCAGTAAGCACAGCCCACGTCCCTTGCCACGTGGGCCCTGAGGTAGGAGCCCGTCAGGCCGTAGTGGCCCTCTATGAAGCCGGACGTGAAGTTCCGTGTCGGCAGGAAGCCCAGCCTGTTCATGGGCTCTACCCAATACGAGGTGCCCACGGCCCGGCGTATGTGGTAGAACGGGCTTGCCTTCATTTTCTCATACAGGTGCTTAACGAGCTTTCTGAACGCCTTTCCGTCGTGGATGGACACCCTGCCTTTCTTGGCCCTGACGGCCACGGCCTTAAGGCGTTTAGAGCCCATCACGGCACCTGCCCCGCCACGCCCGGCGACGCCAGAACGCCACGGATCTTCATCCCTATCGAATATTATGGCCGCAAAACGCACCAAGTTCTCACCGGCAGGCCCTATCACGGCCACGTGCGCCCCTGGGTCCGTTTCTGCCCTCACCAGCTCGACCGCACGGCCAGCTGGTTGGCCCCAGATGTGTGAGGCATCCCTGAACTCAAGACCATCTTCCGAGAGCCATAGGTAGACGGGTCCGTCAGAGGAACCCTTTATCACGAGGCCGTCGAAGCTCGCCCGCCTAAGCTCTGGGCCAAACCACCCCCCAGCGTGGGAATCCAAGAACAAGTGGGTGAGCGGGGACTTCGTGACCACTACCATACGCCCTGACGTAGGATAGCCCGTGCCCGTGAGCGGGCCCGTGAGGAACATGAGGAGGTTCTCCGGCGAGAGGGGATCCGCCCCCGGCTTCAGCAGCTTGTAGAGCAGGTAAGCCCCCAAGCCCTTGCCGCCTATGAAGGCTCTTACCACGTTCTCTCCCACTTGGAGGACTTCGTGCTCTTGCTTGCTCAGGTCGACCACGAGGAGGCGGCCAAACTCCACCAAAGCCTGCCACCTCACGGGAAGAGGGCACGAGGAGCCTTCTTAGGATCGCCGGACAGGTAGGCGTGTATCCAGAGCAAATCGGACAGTATGGCCTGGCCCGTGGCCCTCGGGCCAGCCCCAACCCCCATTATCAGGACATCGCCGACAGTATCGGTGCTGAATATCAGGGCGTTCAGGACGCCGTCCACGTGGGCCAGAGGGTCGGACAGGGGGACATGCCTCGGTTTCACGCTCGCCTTGACATGCCCCCCCTCACATCTGATATCCGCAACCAACTTCACCTTGGCGTTCTGGCGTTCGGCAGCCCTTACGTCTTCGAGCGTGAGGCCCGTTATGCCCTCCCTCTCGACATCCGTTACGGCCAGCTGGGAGCCCAGGAAGACGCTCGCTAATATCATCACCTTCGCCACGGCATCCCATCCTTCTACATCGGCCGTCGGATCGGGCTCGGCATAACCGAGCTCCTGTGCCCTCCTCAAGGCCTGTTCGTAAGGCGTGCCCTTCGACATCTCGGTCAATATGAAGTTCGTGGTGCCGTTCACGATCCCCCTTATACGTGTTATCTCCGCCCCCCTGAGGCACTCAAAGCCCATGCTTATGCAGGGGGTTCCACTCATCACCGTCCCCTCGAAACGTAAGAAAACGCTCTTCCTAGCAGCTAGCTCCCTCAGCTCCTTATACCTGAGTGCTATGGGGCCCTTGTTCGTTGTTACAACGTGCTTCCCGTTCTCGAGGGCCTTCCTTATGTGCGTGTATCCTGGCTCGCCGGTCCTCAGGTTGGTGGGCGTCGCCTCGACCACCACGTCAACGCCATCTTCTTTCACCAGGTCTGAGGAGCCGAACTGCTCGAATTCCACGGCACCCGGGTAGGCCAGTATGGAGCCCTCACGCTCGCTCAGCTCTAGGAGGCGGGCCAGGTCGAGGCCCCGCTCGTCATAGACAGAGCCCTTGGCGAGATCAGCAATACCGACGAGTTTCAGATCTAGCCCGTAACGCCTCTTGATATGCTCGTGCTTCTCGAGGAGAAGCTCGATGAAGCCCGTCCCAACGGTCCCGAGGCCTATGAGGCCGATTCTGAGCTCCAAGCTAGCCCAGGCGGAGCTAGGCCGTGGCTCTCGTTAAAAAGCTTTCCCTGACCCCGGCCCCCGCCCGGTGGCTTAGGAGCTACATGGGGTTGTGAAGGCAGGCACGGGCTCCCTCAGCTTAATACGTGGCACCCGCCCAGGTGGCCCAGCATGGAGCTCGGCAGGCCCGTAGAACACATCAGGGTTAGGCCGGGCATGACGGTGGGCGACCTCCTGGCACAGATGGACGGGGCTGGCGTCCTCGGGGCTGGCAAGCTGGGCCGTGCTGCCCGAATACTCGCCAAGATGTTCTCGGATCCGGGTTGCTCCGTATTCCTCAGCCTGGCCGGGGCCCTCGTGCCGGGTGGCCTGAGGTCCGTCATAAGGGACCTGGTGGAGAAGGGCCTGCTGAAGGCCATCGTAACGACGGGCGCCAACGTGGTTCACGACTTGGTCGAGGCCCTGGGCTTCAGGCACTACGTGGGCACCTTCAGGGCCGATGACGCCAAGCTGCTGGAGGAGAAGCTGGGCCGCATAGGCGATATATACGTGGAGATGAGGGCCTTCGTGGCCCTGGAGGAGTGGCTCAGGAAGGTCCTTAAGGAAGTGCCAGCCGACGTCAGGAAGGCCATATCGGGCTCAAGGCTGATAAGGGAGCTGGGCCTGCGCCTTGAGGACCCTAACTCCATAGTGGCCACGGCTGCCCGGAAGGGCGTTCCCATAATATGCCCTGGCTTCGTGGATTGCGTGGCTGGCTTCCAGCTCTGGACCCTATCTGACGAGCTGGGCCTGAGGCTGGACCCGTTCGGCGACCTCAGCGAGCTCATGAACTTGGTCCTGACGGCCGAGCGTGTGGGGCTCGTCATCCTGGGCGGCGGCATGCCCAAGCACTTCCTGATGTTCGCCACCACCTTCAGGGACGGGGCCGATTACGCCATACAGATAACGACCGACAGGCCAGAGCCGGGCGGCCTGAGCGGTGCCCCGCTCGAGGAAGCCATAAGCTGGGGCAAGGTCAAGCCTGGCGCCGATGTCATGACGGTCATATGCGACGCCACCATAGCCTTCCCGCTCATCGTGGCGGCCGCCCTGGAGTGGGCCAGCTGAAACCGGCATTATTTATACGGTAGGAAGACCCGCCTCCCTGGTGAGGCCTCGTGGTGAGACTATGGTGGACACTTTGGCCCAGATACCTCATCAAGCGTGAGACCTTCGACCTAGAGCCACGTGAGATATGCGAGCACGCCTTATCCTACATCAGGGCACGCAGGAGGTATTGTGGCCTCAAGGTGTGGGTCGAGAAGGCAGACGAGCCGGCTTTCGTAAGGGTGGCCCTCAGGCCCATCGCCAGCTTCTTGGCCAAGTCGTATCTTGACCTGGAGGTCAGGACGCACCCCAAGAGCGGTGCCAGCGAGGTGAGCATGGTATACCGGAGCACTGCAGACACGGGCGTAGAGGGTTCCATCTTGTTCGCCCTATATGTGGTGGCGGTCCTAGTGCTCGTCAGGCTCGGGCATGGCCTGGCCGTCCTCCCGCTCACAGGGCTGTTCCTGGTGTTTCTAATGGCCCTGTCCATGCTTACTGACGTAGGGGTCACCAGCTTGGTCAGAGACCTAGCTGATGACCTCAGGAGGCTTGAGAGGAGGAAGAAGGGTGGTGCCCGCCTGAGGGAGGCCGTGGAAGAGCTCCTGGAGGAGATACGCAGGAAGTCCGTGCTGCCCCCGGAGATGAAGGCCATGAGGCCCTGTCCCTTCCTGTCCGTGTCCCCCGATTTCCCGGACATATACCTGTGCCGTGTGAGCGAGATCACCTACGTGCCCATGAGCACCCTGGCGGAGGAGGAAGCCAGGGAGAAATGCGTCTTGGACAGGTGGCTGGAGTGCGAGAACTACCAACGGGCCATAGATGCCTTGGAGGAGAGGGTCCTTAAGGCCAGGGAAGCGTAAAGCTATTAGAGCTCCCGGCCACAGCCGTTGTGCCCGATGAAGAGGGAAGAGCCAACCGAGCTGGGCCGTGAGGAACCCTATGAGTTCGGAGGGCACCCCGCCAGCGGGTGAGGTCATGGGCATCCTAGAGCTGGTCGGGCTGCACGACAGGTGGAGGCTTAACGAGTGCCTGAACCTCATACCTTCCGAGAACGTGACGAGCCCGGCCGTGAGGGCCATACTTGCATCCGATCTGGGGCACAGGTATTCCCTAAGGCCCGATGAGGCACCCAACTTCAAAATGCCGCCCGGCAACTTCTACTGCGGGACACGCTACGCCGACGAGATAGAAGAAGAGGGCGTGAAGCTGGCCCGCAAGCTGTTCGGCTGCGAGCACGCCTTCCTCCAGCCCCTATCGGGCCACGTGGCAGCCATGATAATGCTGGCCTCCTTGGCCGGGCGTGGCGACAAGATAATGTGCGTAAGAGAGGAGGACGGCGGTTACCCGGGCTACTCGCCCGAGGGCATGCCGTCCTACCTGGGCCTCGAGGTCGCCTACCTGCCGTTCGATAGGGGCGAGTGGGACCTGGATTACGGTGCCTGTGAAAAGGCCATAAGGCGTGAGGAGCCCAAGCTCGTCATAATAGGGGCCTCCACCATACTATTCCCCTACGATTTGAAGGCACTCCGGGATGCCTGTGATGCCATAGGGGCCTTCCTGGCCTACGATGCCTCCCACGTCCTCGGCCTCATGGCCGGCGGGCAGTTCCAGCCCGATGTCTTCCGCTCGGGCGTTGACGTGGTGGTCGGGAGCACGCATAAGACCCTCTTCGGCCCGCAGGGCGGCCTCATACTGACCGATGACGATGAAGTAGCCGAGCGTGTCAGGAGGAACCTGAAGCTTAAGATGCTCGACAACCCGCACCTCAACCGCCTGGCCGCCCTGGCGAGGGCCCTGGAGGAAATGCTCCAGCACGGTCGGGCCTACGCCAGCCAAGTCGTCAGGAACGCCCAGGCCCTGGCGAGGGCCCTTGAGGAGAAGGGCATCCCGGTCCTCTTCGGCCACAAGGGCTACACACGCTCCCACCAGATACTGCTCGACACAGGCGAGATAGAACGCAGGACCGGCAGGCCCTACCACGAGCTGGCCCTTAGGCTGGAGGAAGCGAACATAATAGTGGACAAGGCCGGGAGGCTCGGGACGCAAGAGCTGACCAGGTGGGGCATGGGTGAGCCCGAGATGGGACAGGTGGCAGAGCTCTTTTCGAGCGTCCTGCTGGGCCTGAGAAAGCCGGGCGAGGTCCGTGAGACGGTCATCAGATTCAGGAAGCGTTTCAGCACCCTTCATTATTGTTGAACACGGGCTTTAAGACTTAACGCAAAGGTATTTATGCTGCCCCCTCAGTGGCCCTGGGTGCGGGAGGTTGGCGAAGAGAGCCCTGCACATGAAGGTAGAAGAACTCGCATCTGACCTGCTGAAGGCCAGGGGGCTCACGATATCCATCGGACGCATATTCGAGGAAGAGTGGGAGGAGCCCGTTGGCCCGACGCCCTTCCCGGAGATAACGGACCTGAGGTCCTGGGACATGAGGCTCCTGAAGCGCTACAGGCCCTTCTACCTGCCCTGGTGCGAGCTCTGCTGCCTCTGCACCTTCGGCAAGTGCGACCTCTCCAAGGGCAAGCGTGGTGCCTGCGGCCTCGACCTGAGGGCCCAGCTGTCCCGCATGGTCCTGATAGCCTGCTGCATAGGTGCTTCCACGCACACCCACCACGCCAGGCACCTGCTCGAGCACCTCATAGAGAAGTTCGGCCGCAGGCACCCGATCGACGTGGGAGGGCCCAACGTCTACTTAGAGGCCCCGCACATAAGGCTCGTCTGCGGGATAAGGCCCAGGACCCTGGGCGACCTTGAGGAGGCACTTGACTACGTGGAGACGCAGCTCGTCCACCTGCTGGCTTGCACTCACACGGGCCAGGAAGGCCACTACCTCGACTTCGAGTCCAAGATACTCCACGCCGGCATGCTGGACCACGTGGCCATGGAGGTGGCCGACATAGCCCAGATATCGGCCTACAACTTCCCGAAGGCAGATCCAGAGGCCCCGCTGGTCGAGCTGGGCTGGGGCACGGTGGACCGGGAGAAGCCCGTCATACTCGTGATAGGCCACAACGTCCCTCCGGCCGTCTACATCGTGGATTACCTGCACGAGAAGGGCCTCTACGGCCAGGTTGAGGTCTGCGGCATGTGCTGCACGGCCCACGACGTGACCCGCTACAACCCGGGGGCCAAGATAGTGGGCCCGATAAGCTGGCAGCTCAGGTTCATACGGGCAGGCGTGGCGGACGTCATAGTCGTGGACGAGCAGTGCGTCAGGACCGACCTGGTGGAGGAAGCTCAGAAGGTGAAGGCGCCCTTCATAGCCACCAGCCCGGTGGCCTGCCACGGCCTGCCGGACAGGACGCACGACCCCGTTGACGAGATAGTCGAGGATCTGGCGAGCTACAAGGTCCCGGGCGTCCTGATATTGGAGCCCGAGAAGGCAGCCGAGGTGGCCGTCGAGGTAGCCCTGAGGGTGGCACCGAAGAGGAAGCCCTTCAAGGCCCTCCCAGACGTATCGGACATAATTGAGGGCGCCAAGCGCTGCACGGCCTGCAACTCATGCCGCAGGGCCTGCCCGAACAACCTCCCGATACCCAAGGCCATGGAGAAGGCGGCAAAGGGCGATGTATCTGCCCTCGCAAGGCTCTTGGACGAGTGCATAGGCTGCACCCGGTGCGAGCACGCCTGCCCGCAGGAGATACCGATACACACCTACATGGTTAAGGCAGCCGAGAGGGAGCTCAAGGAAGAGAAGTTCAAGGTCCGTGCTGGCCGTGGGGCCATACAGGACACGGAGATAAGGGAGGTCGGCGGGCCCATCGTGCTCGGCGAGATACCGGGCATCGTGGCCTTCGTGGGCTGTGCCAACTACCCGCATGGCAACCGTGAGGTAGCCGAGATGGCCGTTGAGTTCGCCAAGAGGAACTACATAGTGACGGCATCCGGTTGTGCCGCCATGAGCATAGGCTTCTACAAGGACGAAGAAGGCCTGACGCCTTACGAGCGTTTCTCAGGTGCTTTTGAGGCGGGAGGCATAGTCAACGTGGGCTCCTGCGTTGCAAACGCCCACATATCCGGTGCTGCCATAAAGATAGCAAGCATATTCGCCAAGAGGAACCTGAGGGCCAATTACGAGGAAATAGCCGACTACATACTGAACCGTGTCGGAGCCTGCGGAGTAGCCTGGGGTGCCATGTCCCAGAAGGCAGCTTCCATAGCCTCCGGCTTCTGGCGCCTCGGAGTGCCCGTGGTGGTCGGGCCACACGGCTCAAAGTATAGGCGCATGCTGCTCGGCCGCAAGGACCAAGAGGAAGATTGGTATGTCTATGACGCCAGGACGGGCGAGAAAGTCTACATCGGCCCCTGCCCAGAGCACTTGTTCTTCGCAGCCGAGACGAAGGAGGAAGCCATGGTTTGGATAGCCAAGCTGTGCATGAGGCCGAGCGACACCACGAAGGGCCGTGCCATAAAGCTGACGCACTACATAGACCTCCACAAGAAGTTCTTCGGCACCCTTCCGGACGACCTGCACCTCCTCGTCAGGACGAAGGCCGACATACCGATAACCATGAAGGACGAGGTGATGGCCTTCCTGAAGGAGAAGGGCTGGAAGGAGAGGCGCATACCCGACCCGACGCTGCTCGAGAGGCTCATAAGGGCCAAGAAGGCCTGAGGGGGCCTTTAAGGGCCCGGCGGGAGTTCCCGCCCCGTCTTTTGACCTCTGATTTCCTGGCCCAGCCGGGGGACCGGTAAGCTATATTAGGCCTTTGAGGCAAGTCCCGCCCGCCATGGGAGCGGAGAGGCTGTTCGAGAAGGTAAAGGCGATGATGGAGAAGCACGGCATACCCGGCCGTGACCTCTACGAGCTGCCGGACTCGCCCAAGAGGTTCCCGGACGGCGCCCACTACAGGATCGAGATATCCGGCGTCGAGAGGCCCGAGGTTCTAGAAGCCCTCATAGACGAGATGGAGAAGCGTGACGTCCCCGTCCACAGGCTCATATCGGTCGTCATGGGCGCCACGCTCCTGGACGAGAAGGAGCTGACCCGATTCGCCGAGATGGCCAGGGACGCCAAGCTAGAGGTCATAATAACGCCCGGGCCCAGGACGCCCTGGGACTTAGGCGGTCAGCTCAGGACGCCTGAGGGGGGCGTATGTGGCATAAGGCACAGGGGCTCGGACAGCCTGCTGTTCGTCATATCAGACATAATGCGTTGCATAGAGCTGGGCTTCAGGGGGTTCCTCATAGTGGACGAGGGGCTCCTCTGGCTGTTGAACGAGATGAGGAAGGCGGGCGACATACCCAGGGACGTGGTCTTCAAGGTCTCCATCTTCGCTGGCCACGCCAACCCGGCTGGCGCCAAGGTCCTCGAGATGCTCGGTGCGAACACCTTCAACCCGCTGGGCGACGTGACGTTGCCCATGCTTGCGGCCATAAGGAAGGCCGTGGACATACCGATAGACGTGCATGTCTACCTCTTCGACAGCTGGGGCGGCTTCAACCGGTTCTGGGAGACGCCCGAGATAGCCCGTGTGGCTGCGCCCTGCTACTTCAAGATAGAGCCCGGCCCCAGCGTGGCGGGCCTGTATAGGCCCTGGGTGAGCCCGCAGCACCTGGCCTTCTTGGCCAGGGAGAAGGTGAAGTATGCCGAGATCATAATAGACATCATAGAGAAGGTCAACCCGGACATAAAGGTCTCCGAGCACGGCCCGTCTGACCTGGCCATACCCAAGCCGTGAGCAAGCCGGGATATCGGCCGAAAGAGATAAAAGCAGCAGCATCGAGGGCAGGCTGCCCCGGTGCCCTCGGTGGGCATAGGGCAGGCCATCAGCGGGGGTAGGCAGAATTGACGCTAGATGAGTTCTGGGCCTTCCTGCTCAGCTGGGCCATGAAGTGGGGCTACCTGGGGGCCTTCGTGGTATCCGTGGTGGCGAACGCCACGATAATACTGCCCGTCCCCTACGCCCTGGCCATATTCACCCTCGGGACCGTGCTGAACCCGCTCATACTGGGCCTGGTGGGCGGCCTAGGGGCCGCAATAGGAGAGCTGACGGGCTATGCCCTCGGGGCCGCCTGGAGGACCGTCTTGGACGAGGAGAAGAAGGCTAAGTTTGAGGCAGCCAAGAAGCTCTTGGACAAATCGGCTGCCCTGGCCATATTCGTCTTCTCTGCGACCCCCTTGCCCGTGGACGTGATAAGCATACCCGTGGGCATGATAGGATACCCGCTCTGGAAGACCTTCCTGGCCTTCTTGACCGGCAAGACGGTGCTCTGCCTCATGCTGGCCTACTCGGGCCAGCTCTTCATGAGGGTGCTCGCCCTGGTCTCGGAGGAGAGCGGGATATGGGGGACCGTGGCGACCGTGGTGGCCATAGCGGTCCTGATAGCCCTCGTCCTACTCATAGATTGGACGGAGGCCATGATTATCGTTGATGAGGAAGGCTGGCTCAGCCTGGCGAAGCCAAGGAACATAAGGAGGTTGCTCGGCACTATAAGGTCCCGGGGCAAGAAGCCCTCAGGGGTGAGGGAGGGCGGGGGAGGGAAAGGACCGCCTGAGGGTGATAGCTGACCTCCACGTCCACTCCAAGTATAGCAGGGCGACGAGCGGGAGGATGGACGTAGAACACATAGCACGTTTTGCCGCCATAAAGGGCCTCAAGGTAGTCGGGACGGGCGATTTCACGCACCCGCTCTGGCTCAGGGAGCTCAGGACCGAGCTAGAAGACGAATACGGGACGGGCCTCTACAGGCCCCTGAGGCTCCCGAGCTCGGATGTCCTCTTCATGGTCACGGGCGAGGTGTGCACGGCCTTCAGGTCCGACTTAGATGGCCGGATGCACAGGATACACCACCTCATACTGCTGCCCTCCCTAGAGGCGGCCGACCAGGTCAACGAACGCTTGGCCGAGCATGGGGACCTGGCGTCAGACGGCAGGCCGACG
>CAZVRS010000014.1:0-5152 GCA_964630115.1 uncultured Candidatus Bathyarchaeia archaeon
GCTTCTCAAGGGCCAGGTTAGAAACCCCTATGGCGGACAGGAGGCCGTGGTTGACGTTCATCAGCTCGCCGAGGGCCACCAGGTCCCCGGACCTCAGGGCCTCAAGGGCCTCCGAGACGAGCTCCTCGGCCGACTCAAGCAGCCTCGAGAATAGTGCGGGCCTCCTGTCCCTCAGCTCCCTGACGGCCGAGACCAAGGCTCCCGTTGACCTCTTGACGCCCGTGTCGCCCACGACGAGCTCGAGGGGGCACCTAAGGTCCAGCTTCCTTATTCCCTTGCCCTTCTGGTATAGGACCACGCCGCCGTATGTGGAGATGGCTGGGTCAACGCCCGATGGGGAGACGTGGACCAGCTTCTCGGCCTCGAGCGAGGCCTCGAAGATCACTTGCTCATCCAGCTCGCCCTTTAAGGACCAGAGGAAGGCCCCAGAGCATGCCACGGCCACCGCAGCCGAGGAACCGAGGCCAGCGGCCACCGGGACCTCCGACCTCACCTCCAGATCAGCCCCTAGGCTGGCCCCCGAGGCCCGCCTGATGAAGTCGAGGGCCCTGAAGATGGGTCTCAGGGATTTCTCGGCTCCCCGCCCTCCCTTCAGAGGCATGAAAGACCCACCGGGCCCGAAGGAGCCCTCTAGGCCGAGGTCCGGGGCCCTCACGTGAATCACGCCGTCCCGACGGGGCTCCAGGCGGGCTCTGGCCCTTAGCTCTATGGCGACTACTATAGCCGGGACACCGTAAACCACGAAGTGCTCACCGAACAATATGGCTTTGGCAGGTGCCGAGGCAGTTATCAAGGCGGCTACCTCGTTATGGCCATGGAGGCGTAGCCCACCACGGCCCTCTTATCGCCAGTTATATCACCGCTGGTGGCATACTTGAGCAGCTCCCCCTTCTTGGCCCCGAGCTCCAGCGAGGCCACCATGACTGCTGCCGTGGGCCCGTAGCCGCACATGCTGACGGGCAGTTCCTCCACGGCCCTGTATAAGGCTGATACGTCGAGGGCCTCAACGGCCTTTATGACCTCTGAGTCCTTCTTAACGGCCACGTTGTGGGGCTCGTAGTGCGTCAGGTCCGTGGAAGCTATCAAGAGCGTGCTGAGGCCCGTCTCGCTCACCGCACCTGCTATGGCCTTCCCGAGCTCCGTGCTGGTCTTGACGTCCTGGAACATCATGCATATCGGGACTATCCTGAAGGCACGGCCGTAGAGGAACTGGAGGAAGGGCAGCTGGACCTCTATGGAGTGCTCCAGTATGTGGGCCTCGTCGTCTAGGGCAGCTACCTCGGCCCTATCGGCTATGGCCTCGGCCAGCTCGGTATCAACGTCGACGTCGCCCAGGGGCGTCCTCCAGGCCTTGCTGGCGGATACGGCCACCGACCTCCCGTAGCCCGTGTGGTTCGGGCCCAGGATGACCACCACGTCCGGCCTGCCCTCCCTGGCCAGCCTGGCGTAGGCGTGGGCTGCCACGGGCCCCGAATACATGTAGCCGGCATGAGGGCACACCAAGGCCAACAGGCCCTCAAGCGGTTTATCGGCTGGCTCGGGGACCTCACCAGGCCCGAGCTCGTGCTTGAAGCACCATTCTATCTGGCTCCTAAGGGCCTTCTCCGTCCCGGCGTAGAACTGGCCTGCCACCGCTGGCCTCCTTATGATCAAGTCAATTCACCGCTGGAGCGGTGAATAAGGACCGATAATATGCCTTTCTCAACCCCGGCCTTAGGAATTACCAGGCGGAATTACCGGCCAGTTAGGGCTTGGCCTCGAAGTCCTCTATGCTGTATGGGATGTCGCCGTCCGGTGGTATGTCGCCCCTCTCCCTCAGCACCTGCCTGGCTAAGAGCCAGAAGACGGCCGCTAAAGCCCTGCGGCCCTTGTTGTTGGCCGGTATGGCCAGGTCTATGTCAGCCAGGCTGTTGTCCGTGCTGCACAAGGCCACGACCGGTATGCCTACCTTGGTGGCCTCGCTCACGGCCTGGGCATCCGCCCTCGGGTCCACCACTAGGACCACGTCGGCGTCTATGTGGCCTGGGTAGAGCGGGTTCGTGAAGGTCCCAGGCACGAAGCGGCCAGCTATGGGGATGGCGCCCGTGAGCTCGCAGAACTTCTCTATGGGCGTCCGGCCGTAGATGCGTGAGGACACAACGACCACCTTCTTCGGGTCGAACCTGGCCAAGAACTTGGCCGCCACCCTTATCCGCTCGTCGATCTTCTCGAGGTCGAGTATCCAGAGGCCATCGGGCCTACACTTATATACGAACTTCGTCATGTCGCCCGTCTTGACCCTCGAGCCTATGTGAATGCCCGTGGAAAGGTATTTCTCCCTGGGGATGAGGAACTCCTTCTCGCCTTCCCCTGGCCCGCTCAAGCCATCACCCCCTCTTGACCACCTCGGGCAGCTCGGCCATGCGTCCTACCTCGCCCAGCTCCTCGGCTATCCTTATAAGCTCGTTCAGCTTGGCCACCCTCTCGCCCCCGAGGACCCCGGACTTCATTATCGGGCACCTGAGGCCCACGGCTAGGTGGGCCAGATGTGGGTCCGTGCTCTCGCCCGACCTGTGGGATGCCACGGGCACCATGCCCTTAGACCTGGCCAGCTCAACGGCCTCCAGGGCGTCCGAGAGCGTCCCGACCTGGTTCGGCTTTATTATGACCGCATTTGCGGAGCTTAGCTCGGCACCACGGGCTATGCGGTCCCTGTTTGTCACGAAGAGGTCATCGCCACATATCAGGCAGCCCATCTTGGAAGCCTCCTCCGCCAGCTCCGAGAAGCCCTCGAAGTCCTCTTCCATGAGGGGGTCCTCCACATACACGAGGTCGAAGCGCTCTATGAGGTCCAGTATGAACTTGACCTGGTCATCCTTGCTCCGTATCACGCCCTCACGCTCGTAGACGTAAGCGCCCTTATCCCCACGCCATAGGGTCGAGGCTGCCACATCAAGGCCCGGCCTTACCTCGAAGCCCAGCTCGCCAGATACTTCTTCACAGGCCCTCGAGAGGACCTCCAGGGCCTTCTCCGTCCCCAGCGTGGTGGCCCAGGCCCCCTCATCCCCCCTGCCGCCCGTGAAGGCCGGATCGGCCTTAAGGAGCAGTTCTCCAGCACGCCTGTGGACGAGGAAGTTGGCCTGGAGGGCCTCGAGCACGTCCTCGGCCCCTACCGGTAGGACGAGCATCTCCTGTATATCTGGCCCACGCCCCCTGGTGTGCTTCCCGCCCCCTATGACGTTCCCGAGCGGGTAGGGCAGCTCGTGGACCATGGGGCCCCCGAGGTGCTTGAAGAGCGGTATCCCGAGCGAACTGGCCGCTGCCACGGCCACGGCCATGGAGACCGCATAAGCCGTGTTGCCCCCTATGTTGCTGAAGTCCGGGGTCCCATCTACCTCGTGGAGGACGGAGTCCACGAGCTTCTGGTCGGTGGCGTCGAGGCCCGATAGGTTGGGCGCCACCAAGTCCTCGACCTTCTTGACGGCTTCGTCAACGCCCCCCTTGGGATACGGGACCACTTCCCCACGACCCCTGCTGGCGCCCATGGGGGCCGTGGCACGGCCGTAGCCCGCCCTAGTGAAGACCTCGACTTCTATGGCCTCGGAGCCCCTGCTGTCGAACACCTTCCTGGCCCTGACGTCCTCGATTATGGGGGGCCTCAGCTCCAAAAATCAGACCCTCCCGACCTCGAAGAACTTTATGACCTCATCTATCAGGTCCACGTGCGACAAGAACATGCGCCTGCAGCAATACCTCTTCACGCCCAGGTCGTCCAGGACCTTGCCCGGGTCTTCCCCGGCCTTGACACGCCTGGCGAACTCCTCCCAGAGGTGGGCTATGGGCCTCCCGCACGTGAAGCACCTAATCGGGATTATCATGTCCCCTGCCCCACCCTACGGCACGGGGAGGGGGCCAAGGATATTAATAAGCGGTGCGGCCCCGTCCACGGGGACATAGCTTGCTCGAGGAATTGAGGGCGAAGAACTACAAGAGCCTCAAGGACCTGAGGCTGGAGTTCGGGAAGTTCAACGTCCTGATAGGGCCCAACGCCAGCGGGAAATCGAACATCATGGATTGCCTGGCGTTCCTGTCCGGCCTGGCTAAGGGATATTACTTAGAGGCTCTCCTGAGCGAGCGTGGCGGTTTCGACCACGTGGCCTTCGGCGGGGAAGCTGAAGAAATCCGATTAGGAATCGACGTTGGGATAGACGATGGGACTTTCTCCTACGAGGTTGCTATTACGGACGAGGAGTGGCGTGAGGTTCTGAGAGGGCCTTTTGGCACCGCTTCGGAGGAATGGCCTGCCTACAACTGCTCCTCAAGGTGTCTCCCGAAAGCCCCCGAGCTGGCCGAGTTCATGGCCTCCTGGGCCTTCTACAGCTTCTTGACCTCGTCCATGCGGGCCCGCCTCCCGGTCAAGAGGGCCCTGAGGCTCGAGCCAGATGGCTCGAATCTGGCCCAGGTCCTCATGACCTTAGTCCACGAGGAGCCGAAGGTCTACCGGAGGGTGGAAGAGGCCCTCAAGCAGGCCATCCCCGAGGTCGAGGAGCTCCTCACGCCGCTGACGGAGGACGGGAAGACCTACATAGCCGTGAGGGAGAAGGGCTTCACCAAGCCCTTTGATTACCATCAGCTCTCAGACGGGACGCTCAAGCTCTTGGCCTACATAACGGCTGTCTCGCTCCCGGGCACGGAACTGGCATGTTTCGAGGAACCGGAGAACTTCATACACCCGCACCTGCTCGAGATGCTGGTAGACCTACTGAAGAAGTGCGATAAGCAGGTCATCTTGGCCACGCACTCGCCCCTGTTAGTCGACTTAGTCGAGCCCGAGGATGTGATTATCGTCGAGAAAAACGAGGAAGGGGCCACCATGGCCAAGAGAATAGAGGACCCAGATGAGCTCAGGAGGAAGTTGAACGAGCTCGGCGTCGGCTTAGGCGATTATTGGTCCAGCGGGGCCTTAGGTGGGGTCCCTTGAAGGGGCTGATCGTGGAAGGACCTTCAGATAGGGCCTTCGTGCTCGAGCTGGCCAAGAGGCTGCGGGCCAACGTGAAGGTGAGGATGGCCGGGCGTGGCTGGAGGAAGATAGCGGCATACGTGCGTGAGCTTCTCACGTCCGGCTGTGATAGCGTTATGGTGCTCTTGGACAGCCACTGCTCCGACCCTGAGG
>CAZVRS010000014.1:5252-14925 GCA_964630115.1 uncultured Candidatus Bathyarchaeia archaeon
AGGAAGTAAGTCGGAAGTGCCCTTCCTTTGCCGACCTAGTGGCCTTCCTCAAGGATATCTGATGACGCCACGTTTTTACTAAGGCTCGCCACGGCCGTTATCGGGCCTTGAGCGAGGCAGAGAGGAGGGCCGCCGAATGGCTGAAGAAGGGGGCCAGGATGCTCTCCGAGGCCTGCCCGGAGTGCGGCTCGCCCTTATTCGACAGGAAGGGCGAGATATGGTGTCCTAAGTGCAACAAGCCCATAATAGGGCTGCCCGAGCGTGTCCTCACCGTGAGCGTCGAGGAAGAATCGGTCCTCCAGAGGCTGAGGGAGACCTTGCTGTCCAAGCTCTACGGCCTCGAGAAACGCCTGAGGGCCTCAAGGCAGGTCGAGGAAGTGATGTCCGTAGCACAAGCCATATACGTGCTCCTCTCGGCCCTCGACCTGGTCAGGAAGCTCATGAGGGAGACCGGCTAGAAAGGCCCTAGAGCCTGCTGGTCTTTATCACGACATCGACGTATTCTTCCGCCAGCCGTGCCAAGCCCTCGTCCCTGACCCAGATGCCTATGACGTCCCTGGGCCTCCCCCTCCCTATGCCTATCGGCAGGACGAGGAGGAGCTCGGACGAATCCACGATGAGCGTGCTGTAGATTATGGTGAGCCCCAGGGCGGGCTTCATGAGGGCTACCTCAACGCCCCCGAGGTCGGGCTCCTTCTTCAGGCCCCCGAGGAGCACCCTGACCCTCAGGCCCCTCCAGTAGGCGTCCATCAGTATCTCGCTCACCTCATCCAGTATGTCGAGGGCCAGCTTGGACAACGTCAGTATTATGCTGCTCCTGGCCCTCTTCATCATGCTTACCATCTTGTCCTCCACGTTCTTAAGGCCCCTGACCATCCACACGTCGGAGCGCTGCATGTCCAGCCTGCGCTCGTAGACCTCACGGAGCATGGCCTTTGCTTCCTCGCCAGCCTTCACCACGTCCTCTATGGCCTTCGTCAGGACCTCGTCGGGCGGCTTGGCCCTGAACTTCATGGGCCTCTCCCTAAGGACCTCGACCCAGCCCTTCACCTCGAGCCTGGACAGCACGTCGTAGAGCTTCGTGGTCGGGACGCCAGATAGCCTGCTTATCTCGGAGGCCGTCCCAGAGCCGAGCTGGACTAGGGCCAGGTAGGCCAGCGCCTCGTATTTCGTCAGGCCCAGCTTCATGAGGTTCCCGACCGTCCTCTCGTCCACCTCCACTTTTAACCCCCTTAGTGAAGAAAGGGTAGGAAGGCTTATAAGGCGTTCGGAAGGCGACAGGGAGGATGAAGCCCATCGTGCTAAAAAACGTCACGAAGCGTTTCGAGGACGTAGTGGCCGTGGATAACGTCAGCTTTGAGGTTGAAGAAGGGGAGTTGTTCGGCCTCCTGGGCCCGAACGGTGCTGGCAAGACGACCACGATAAGGATGATATGCGGGCTGCTCGAGCCCACATCGGGCACCATCAGGATCTTCGGCTTCCTCCAGCCCAGGGACAGGATAAAGGTCTCTAGGTTCATAGGCTACATGCCCCAGCGCTTCTCCCTCTACGAGGACCTGACCGTCTACGAGAACATGCTCTTCTACGCATCGCTCTACCGTGTCCCATACAGCGTCAGGCGCAAGAGGATCGAAGAGCTGCTCGACCGCTTCCTCCTGGCCGAATTTAAGGACAAGCTGGCTGGCCACCTGAGCGGGGGGACGAAGCGCAGGTTGGCCTTGGCTACGGCCCTGGTCCACAACCCACCGCTCGTCATCCTGGACGAGCCCACTTCCGGCGTGGACCCGCACCTCAGATACCTGTTCTGGAAGTTCTTCGAGGAGCTCAGGGACGAGGGGACGACGCTCCTCATAACCACGCACTACATGGACGAGGCCGAGTTCTGCGAGCGCCTGGCCGTGATGAGGTTGGGCAAGATAATCGCCATGGGGACGCCGAGGGAGATAAAGAAGATGGCCCTCAAGGGCGAGCTTCTGAAGGTGACCGTGAAATCCCCGGGCTTCCCGGAGCGGGCCCTCCTGGGCCTCAGGAACGTGAAGGCCTTCAGGCTCTTGGAGAGGAACGGGGACCAGCTTACCCTGGCCCTCCTGGTCGATGATGCTGAGAAAGACCTGGTCCCGGTCCTTAAGGAGCTCGAGAAGAGGGGCGTCCAGGTCATTTCCATAAGCCCGATATACGTAAGCCTTGAGGATGCCTTCCTGAGCCTGACGGGGGGATTGGATTGAGGATATGGCCCATAATAGTGAAGGAGCTCAAGCAGCTCGTCAGGGACCCGAGGAGCCTCTTCATGAACGTGGCCATGCCCTTGATAGTGATGGTCATGTTCGGCGTGGGCTACGGCGAGCGTTCTGAGGGTGCCATAGCCGTGGCCGTCGCCAATCTGGACCAGGGCGACCTGAGCTGGGAGTTCGTGAACGAGCTGTCGGATGCGCCCGGGATAAAGCCGACATACTACGTGGACAGCGAGGAAGAAGCCATTAACCTAGTCAGGAGGGGGGTGGTCTACGGCGCCATAATAATACCTAAGGGCTTCTCGGAAGGCCTGAAGGCCGGGAAAAGCGTTTACGTCAAGGTCGTGGTCGATGCCGCCGACCAGTTCACGCCCACGATAATAAACCAGGGCGTCACGACCGCCATATACGCACTACAGGTCAAGGTGGCCGAGCGATACGGCATGGCCTCCATAAGGATGCAGCAGGAGACCATCTACGGGCCTAGCATAAAGAGGATCGAGGGCTTCACGCCCATCTCCATGGCCCTCCTGCTCCACCTGGTCCCCATGACCCTGATTTCGCTCTCCCTGTGCCGGGAGAAGGAGAGGGGCACTTACGAACAGCTCATAATGGCCCCCATATCACGTTGGGATATAATAAACGGCAAGCTGGCTGCCTACACCATAGTATCCATGGCCAACATGCTTGGGACGCTGGGCATAGCCGTGGTCTTCTTCAACGTCCGGGTCAGGGGGCCCATGGTCGACCTCCTGCTCTTCTCGGCTTTGTTCCTCATGTGCTCCCTCAGCCTCGGGATGCTCGTCTCGGTCCTCTCGAGGAACCAGCTCCAGGCCCTCGGCACCTCCATATTCCTCTTCATACCCGAACTCCTCTTCTCCGGCATGATATCGCCCGTGGAATACATATCGCCCGTGGTGAGGTATACCATAACATACACCATGCCCATGTATTACTTCCTCAAGGGCTTCAGGGCCATAATGCTAAGGGGCTGGACCATAGTTGACGTGGCGTGGGAGTGCACGGCCTTGGGCATCATGACGGCCATATACTTCACCTTGGCCATAATACTGCTGAGGATGAAGTTAGGGTGAGAACATGGCGAGCCCGACTCGTGAGGTCGCCCTGGCCTTCCTCCTGGCCTCCCTGGCCCTCCTCTTGGCCGTGCCCTATGCCCAGGCGGTAGCTCAGGGCCAGGCCTCGGCGGGCGACTTCCGGCTTGAAGATGCCTTCTGGGCCTCTTGGTCGGGCCCGGGGGCCTATAACACGCTTTGCGTGGTCCTCGGCTATGAGGGCAATGAAGAAGCGACCTCCATAGAGGCCAGGCTGAACATATCGAGCATATGGCCCGCTGGCGGGGAGATAAGCGACAGCTACGACGGGCCCCTGCGCAGGGGCCAATCGGTGGCCTTTTACTTCACATTCTTCGTGCCAGCTGAGGCAAGGGCATCCCACTACAACCTGACGCTGACGGTCGATTATGAGAAGGCGGGCAGCCCGGAGACCTGGCAGGCCACCGTCCAGGCCACGCTCGCTGGCCTTCCCGACCTGGCCGTGTCCTGTTTTTCCTACGAGTTGAACGCCTCGTCCCGCAACCGTGTGGAACTTCTGGTGGCTAACGAGGGCAGCGGCGTGGCCAGGGCCGTTAGGCTCCAGGTGTCCTCGCTAAGCCCCTACCTGACCGTGATAGGGCCCAGCTGCTTCAAGCGTGACCTGCTCTACTCGGGCGAGGAATGGGCCGTGGGGCTTGACATCTACGTGGCCACGGGGGCCATCGGTGCGGCCTACCTGTCCGTGGCCTTCTCCTGCCTAGACCAGTTCGGGACGGCTTACCAGGGCCTCATCTACCTGGGCTTCGAGGTAGAGGGGAGGGCTTCCCTGGCCGTGTCAAAGGTCATTTACGTGCCGCCGACCGTCTTCCCGGGCGACAAATACGTGGCTGCGACCGTCTTCATAACGAACGTTGGGGACTACAGGGCCAAGAACATCACGCTGAGGCTTGAGCCCGTGGAAGGCCTGGTTGAGCCCAGCTACGCTGGCTCGGAGGAAGTGACCATACCCTACCTGCCCGTGGGCTACGTGGTCAACACGACCTTCCTCCTCGACGTCGACGAAGATGCCGAGCCCGGCTACTACGAGCTCCCGCTCTATGTGAGGCACGATGGGCTGAACTACACGCTCAAGCTGCCCTTCACGGTCCAGGAGAAGGCCTCCTTCGAGGTCCTGAAGATGGAGTTCTCCCCAGAGCCGTCCCCGGGCGCCAGGGGGGTCAGGATGAAGGTCGAGCTGAAGAACGTGGCCAACGTGGAGGCCAAGGCGGTCCGGCTCTCCGTGGTCTCGGCCTACATAACCGGCGTGACCTCGGTCTTGATAGGCGACATGATGGGCGGCGAGAGCAGGGTGGTGGTCATGGAAGTGGACTTCGATGAGGACACGCCCCTCGACCTGGACTTCGAGTTCCAGGTGAGCTGGTTCCAGGGCGGGAGGCAGCTCTTCATGACCTTGAGGATGTCCTTGAAGCTCCAGGCACCCAGGGAGTGGCCCGAGCCGAGGGAAGTGGCCATCTGGCTGGGCTTCATGGGCTTGGGCATGGCCATAACGTATGCCGTGACGAAGCTGAGGAGGGGGGTCTTCTGACGCTAAATTTTAAGGGCCCCACACGGCCCTCACGAGGGGAGGGCCCATGGGAGGGAGGAAGAAGCTCACGCTGAAGCAGATGGAGAAGCAGCAGATGATCAGGGAGAGGGGGCCCAGGAGGGGCCAGGCGCCAGCAGAGAAGAGGGTTGGAGGCATATTCGGGCCCGACCCCAAGGACGAGGCCTTCTTGTCCGAGCTGAGCAAGATGAAGGTCATAACGCCTTACGCCCTGGCGAGCAAGTATAACCTGAGGCTGAGCGTGGCCAAGCAGATATTGCGCAAGCTCGAGAAAGAAGGTTTCTTGGAGCTGGTGGCGGCGAGCAGATACACACGCATATACAAGGTGGCGAGCTAAGCCTTTTCTACCCGGATCTTGGTCCCCGCCTTCACCCTGGCGAAGAGCTCCAAACCGCTCGTTATACGCCCCATGGGGTTAACGGGCTCTACGGGCTGGGACGAGCCGTAGAATATGCATATGGCCGAGCCAGCTGGCCAGTAGGCTATGGTGCCCTTCTCGACCTTCTTCACGGCCTTCTCGCTGCCGAGCCTCACCGGCACCTCGAAATAGACCTCCTCGAGCCAGGTCGATGCGTAACCCTCCAGGGGCAGAGCCCGTGTTATGGTGTCGACCGTGCGGGGCGCCAAGTGCCTTATCAGCTCGCCCTCGGCGGTCCCTATGCCTTCTATGACGAATCTCACACGGACCCTCGATACCTCATGGGCCATACCTACCGCCTCGGGGCCTGGGAGGTCCTGGTGAGCTTTAAGCCTGCCCGAAGGTCCGTGGGGCGATGGGCCTGGAGGTATCCTATGGGGGCGTGAGGATAAGGGTCCTTAGGGGCGACATAACGGCCTGGTCGAGCGACCTGAGGCCGTCCGCCATAGTCAACCCGGCCAACAGCCTAATGATAATGGGCGGCGGAGTCGCAGGCGCCATAAGGAGAGCGGGCGGGGCCGAGATAGAGGAGGAGGCCCGGAGGCACGCACCCGTCCCGGTCGGGAAGGCCGTGGCAACTGGTGCTGGCAGGCTGCCCGTTGATTACGTCATCCACACGCCCACCATGGAGCAGCCTGCCATGAGGACTGATGCCGGTAAGGTCCGGAAGGCCATGAAGGCTGCCCTGACCTGTGCGGACGAAGTGGGCGTGAAGGCCATGGCCTTCCCGGGCCTCGGGACGGGCGTCGGCGGCCTGAGCCCGGATGAGGCAGCCCAGGTCATGATGGAGGTCCTGAAGGACCATATAGATGCTGGAACGGGCCTCAGGGCCGTCGACTTCGTGGCCTTCACGGCCGACCTCGAGGAAGCCTTTTCCAGGTGGGCCTCAAGGCTCTTCGGCCGTCCTTAAGGAGCCGTCTGCCACCACGGGACCAGAACGGCCCCGAGGCCGCACTAGAACCCGGCGAGTTGAGGGAGTATGGCGTTTTCGGGAAGCCGTCTGGCAGCCAGCCTTGCCACGCAAGCTTTTTCCCAACGGCCCCGAACGGGGGCCCGTGATACGGCTCGAGAAGTTGGCCGGGAAAGCTGAGTTCCTCAGCCCCCTGAGGGCCTTCGGCCGGGAGATACAGGAGCTCGAGTATAGGCTCGACCCGCTCACGGGCCACGTGAGCGTGATCTGCCGGGGCCGGTCGTCCTACATAATGAAGCACTTCTCCCAGGACGAGGAGCTGCTCCAAGAGCTCATAAGGTCCTCGAGGCCCAACTGCCCTTTCTGCCCGGGGGCCGTGGAGCAGAAGACGCCCAAGTTCCCGCCTGAGGTAGCTCCCGAGGGCAGGCTTAGGCTGGGGGATTGCTGGGCCGTCCCGGCCCTATACGCACACGCCGACTTCAACGCCATAATAATCCTCGGTCCCGAGCACTTCAGGCCCCTCGACCGGATGGACAAAGCACTACTAAAGGACGGCTTATCCCTGGCCCTCGAGGTCCTTAGGCGGGCCCTAAGGGCCTACCCACGCCTAAAGCACGCTGCCGTGGTGATGGGCTACCTGCCCACGGCTGGCTCGAGCCTCCTGCACCCCCACATGCAGGCCCTGGCCATGCCGGTCCCCTTCAACAGGGCCAGGGACTTATTGGAGAAGAGCCTCGGGTATCACCGGGCCACTTCCAGGAACTTCTGGGCCGACCTAGTGGAGCTAGAGGCCCGTGAGGGCTCAAGGCTCATAGGCCACATCGGGCGGACTTGGTGGCTGGCCCCCTTCGCCCCATCCGGCCGTTATGAGGTCCTGGGCCTGGTGGAGGACGTGCCCGACCTGCTGAGCCTGTCGGGCCGTGATGTGGAATGTCTAGCCGACGGCATATCGAGGGCCCTTAGGGCCTACGCCGAAATGGGCATAATGGCCTTCAACATGGCCTTGTTCTCGGGACCGCTCGGCGAGGACTCAAGGGCCTACTTCTGGCCCCAGGTAAGGCTCTGTGCGAGGTTCGGCCTCAGGACCTCAAGGCTGAGCGACTTCTGGGCCCTACCGGTCCTCCTGGGCACGGACGAGGTCTTCGAGGCACCTGAGGATTACGCAGCCCGCTTCAGGAAATACTTCGCCTGAGGAAGCCCCTACTTGCCCATGGCCTTGAGTATGAGCTCCGTGGCCTTCCTCGGGTCGGCAGCCCTGGTTATGGCACCGCCCACTATGACTATCTTGACGCCAGCCCTGACGACCTTGCTGGCCGTGTCGGCCCTTATCCCGCCTGCGGCGGCCAACGGGACCTTAATTGACCTGGCGAGCTGGGCTAAAAGGGCCACCTTGCGGTCTATCTCCTCGGCCCTGTCCCTCTGGACATCTATGCCCGTGTGAGCACATATGTAGTCGACGCCTAGGGCCTCGAGCTCCTTGGCACGCCTCATGGGGTCCGGCACCTGGAGCAAATCGACCATTATCTTGACCCCGTATTTCCTGGCGCAGCCTACAGCATCCTTTATAGTGTTGTCGTGGGCCAGGCCCGAGATGCACACCACGTCAGCACCCGCTTGGGCCGCCAGCTCCGTCTCGAGCCAACCCGTATCGAGCGTCTTCAGGTCGGCCACTATGGTCGCACCGGGCAGCCTGCGCCTGAGGGCCCTGACGGCCTCCATGCCCACGCTCTTTATCAAGGGCGTCCCGGCCTCTATCCAATCCGCACCGCCCTTGTAGGCCAGCTCGGCTATCCTGAGGGCCTCTTTAAGGTCCCTGAGGTCCAGGGCGACCTGAAGCTTGGGCCACCTGGGCTCCCTTATTATGCCCAAGCGCATGAGGGCCCTGTCCGTCGGGCGCCCCATGGGGTCCCAGAGCCTAAGGGCGTAATACTCGTCCAACATGGCCTCTAGCTCCACGACGTGGCCCTCGGCTGGCCCGTAGGGCATGGGCTCCTCCAACAGCCTGGCTGGCAGGGTGTCGTGCCTCCTGTCGAAGCCCTCCCTGACGTTGAAGAACCTCTCCAAGTTGAAGATGCGTTCCCCAGCCTTGAGGAATTCTTCCTCGTCGAAGTAGAAGCCCGTGGCGGTTGTCAGGAGGCGTGCATACCACTTCGGCTCGTAATCTAGCGTCTCGAAGAGGGCGAAGGAGGTGAACTTGCACATGACCATGCTGTCCAAGACGGCGAATATGTCCTGGAGCCTCTTGACCAGCCTCGCCTTGCCCTCCGTCTTGAGAGGGTCCAGGTATCTGGGCATGCTGAGGAGCTCGCTCATCACCATGTAGGCCCTCAGGTGGCAACCACCCCTGTTCGACGTGGCGTAGGCGAGGCCCATGCCCTTGGCGCCCCTCGGGTCGTAGGCGGGAAGCTCAAGGCCCTTGACGTGCATGGCAAAACGGCCCGAGCCCTCTATCCGCTCGGAGAGGCGTTTCACGCCCAGGGCCAGGAGGGCCCCTATGCCCTCCTTCCGGGCCGTCAGCTCCACCAGCTTGGGCAGCAGGTCGGCCCTGCCCCACTCGAGTTCCAGGCCGCCCGCCTCCCGGTCCGTTATGAGGCCCCGTTCGTAGCACTCCATCAGGAAGCCTATGGCGTTTCCGAGCGATATGGTGTCCAGGCCGTATTCGTTGCAGAGCTCGTTGGCCTCCGATATGGCCTTTAAATCGCTTATGCCGCACTGAGCACCGAAGGCCCACATGGTCTCATACTCGGGAGCTCCTACCTCACGCCCTCCCGCCACCAGGACCCTTCCGCAGCCTATCGGGCAGCCGAAGCAGGCCCTTCTTCTGGCCCCCAGGACCTTCACGAGCTTTTCGCCCGTTATCTCCTCTGCTTCCTCGAAGAAACCAGTTCGGAAGTTCCTGGTGGGCAGTATCCCGGCCTTGTTCACGGGCGTGGTAAGGCAGCCCGTCCCGTAGCGGCCTAACAGGTCGCCAGTTATGGGGTTCCTGGCCAGTATGTCTTTTATCTCACGGCAGACACGCTTGAAGGCATGTGGGTTTGCCACTTCTATGCGTCCCCGGCCCCTGACCACCATGGCCTTTAGGCCCTTGGAGCCCATGACGGCCCCTAAGCCGCCACGCCCGAAGGCCCTGTGGGGCTCGCAGATCACGTTCGCCAACAGGACGCCCTTCTCCCCAGCCGGGCCTATGCAGGCCACACGGGCCCTATCGTCCCCTACCTCACGCTTGAGGGCCCTTATGGTCTCTGAGGTCGTCCTGCCCCAGATGTGGTCGGCTGGCCTGAGCTCTGCCCGGCCATTCAAGATGGCCAGGTAAACGGGCCTCTCGCTCCTGCCCCTGATCACGACGGCATCGAAGCCGGCCTTCTTCAGCTCCGGCCCTATCAGGCCCCCCGAGTTAGAATCGAATATGGTGCCCGTGAGGGGGCTTTTGGAGGCCAGGACAGAGCGCCCGCAGGCGGG
>CAZVRS010000015.1:0-14748 GCA_964630115.1 uncultured Candidatus Bathyarchaeia archaeon
CCGGGACCACGAGCTCCCGAGGCTCGCAGCCTAGCCAGGCTAGCCCACGGCCCCCTTTAGGCCCCTGGATATGGAGGGCTATAAGCGTAGCGGCTCAGGGCCCGCTGGGCCGGAAATCAGCAGACCCTCGGTATGGGCTCCCCCAGGGGCCTCATGATGGGCCTGGTCCCGCCAACTAAGGTCCTCATGAAGACCTTGCCCGGCCTCTCGGCCCTGGCCTCACCTATTATCCTGGCCATCTTACCGTGCCTGGTCTTCCTGGCGGCTTCCACGACTTCCTCAGCCACCTCCGGGTCGACCAAGGCGACCACGCAGCCCTCGCACGTGACCTCAAGAGGGTCTATGCCGAATATCTCGCAGACGGCCCTCACGGGCTCCCTCAGGGGCAGCTCGGACTCATCTATCCATATGCTCACGCCCGACTTGGCTGCTATCTCGTTCAGGGCAGATGCCAGCCCGCCCCTGGTGGGGTCCTTCATGGCGTGGATGCCCTCGGGCCCGGCCGCCACCAGCATGGCCTCGACCGTGTCCCAGACGGGTGCGACATCTGACCTCAGCTCGCCCTCAAGCTCTAGGCCCTCCCTCACGGCCAGGAGGGCAGCACCGTGTTCTCCTATCGGCCCGGTCACGACCACTTTATCGCCCGGCTTGGCCCCGCTGTCCAACACCGGCCTGCCGTGGAAGGCTATGCCGAGTCCGCAGGTGGCTATGACCACCTTATCGACGTGCCCTTTAGGCATGCACTTGAAGTCGCCAGATATTATGGCTACATCGGCTTCCCGGGCTGCCTCGTCCATGGACTTGAGGATGCGCTTCAGGTCGGATATCGGGAAGCCCTCCTCGACCACTATGGCGTCCAAGATGGCTATGGGCCTGGCGCCCATGACGGCCACGTCATTTACGGTCCCCGACACGGCCAGGCGGCCTATATCGCCCCCCGGGAAGAATATGGGGTCAACCGTG
This sequence comes from uncultured Candidatus Bathyarchaeia archaeon, assembly GCA_964630115.1. Lineage (GTDB taxonomy): Archaea > Thermoproteota > Bathyarchaeia > EX4484-135 > EX4484-135 > EX4484-135. The sequence continues at coordinate 964 of CAZVRS010000015.1, forward strand.
TGGCCGTCTATGGAAATGACGATCTCCGTGCTCCCGAGCCTCACGGATGCCCCGTCGTCTAGCTCCTCAAGGCCGACGCCATCTAGGACCTTCTTGAGGCTGAAGGAAGGCAGTATGAGGTCCCTTATGAGCTCCTCCATGGCCGAGCCGCCAGCGCCGTGTGCCAGCGTGATTACCTCGCCCAAGGCAGGCTCCCACCGCCGCCACGCTCAAGGCTCGTCCTTAAGAAGGCACGCTCGTCCTGTGCTCGAGCCAGCCCGATATGATCTCGACGAGCTTATCGTGATGGTCTTTGAACTTGTGGTCCGCCCTCCCGAGTAGGACGAGCGTCTTAGGGCACCTGGCCTTCCTGAAGAGCTCATACCTCGTCTCCCTTATGAACCCGTATACCTCACGCCCCGCCTCAACGGCCAGCAAGGGCACCTTAAGGGCCTCCACGGCCCTCAGCGTCGGCCTGGACTCCGCTATGGCCCTTGCGATCTCCTCCATGGGGACCTCGAACCTCACCCTGACGTAGCTGGCGAAGTCGGCCACGAGGGCCTCCATGGCCTCCGGGTCGGACGGCAGGTCATATAGGCCGGCCAGCGTTACCACGCCTATCACGAGGCCTTCCTCTTGCCCTCTGATGGCCGCCTGCAGGGAGACACGACCCCCCATGGAGTGTCCGATCAAGACGACCGGGAGGCCCGTGAGCTCCCTGGCCTTGCGGGCGGCTGCGAGCAGGTGCTCGTGGTATAGGTAGTCGCCAGGCCCCCTTATGACCAACATAGGCGCCCTCCCGAAGCCCGGGAGGTCGAAGGTCAGCACGGGCCACTTCCGGGCCAGCTCGGAAGCCAGGTGCCTTATCAGCTCGTGCCTCATGCCCTTCTGGGTCGAGCCGTGGCATAAGACCAGGGCCAGGCGGGCTTCCTCAGCAGCCCTATTGGCGGGCCTCCACAGCTCACCCGGGAGCCTGTAGGGGCCGCTCGTCAAGGCCAGGGGTTCCCTGCGAACGTCCATGCCACCACGCTGGCTGCTGGAGCCATAATAAGGCGTATAGGCAAGGCACTCTGCATTTGACCGTCTAAGAGGAGCCTAACGGGCCTCAAGGAGAGGTATCACCACTTCCCTCGATAACACCTTGGCTGCGTAGAGGAGGGCTGCCCTTATGTCCTCCTCCGTCAGGTAGGGATACCCGGCCAATATCTCCTCGACGGGGACACCCTGGGCCAGGAGGCACTTTACCAGAACTCCACTTTTAGCCCATTCACACGCTTGAAGTTCTTATCTCGTGTAGCCAGCTTCTCGTCCATCCTCATGGTTATGGCCGCTATGAAAATGTCCCTCACGTCAAGCGGCTTTCCACGCTCCATCAGGTCAGCCATGATGCGGGCAGCTATTTCCCCGGCTTCATCATCAAAGGCGAGCACTTCAAGGCTGCTTAAGAGGGACTTCACCAGAGCCAGGTTCTCCTTCACGTGCGAGGAGCGGTAGGCCCCGAAGTAAAGCTCGAATGCCGTTATAGCGGTAGTCCTGAGGGGCTCACCGGCTTCTTCATACGCTCTTATTCGCTCTTGAACGATCTCATCTCCACGTAAGAGGTCTCCAGAATGCTCGTGTCGAGGATCAAGGTTGCCCCACCCGAGCTCCTCATTCACGCCAGACTTCACGGAGTTCCTCTATGGCCTTCACCAATTCCTCTGGACTCCCGACCCACCTGCCAGCGAAGTTAAGGAGGCTCTTCTGCCTCCTCCTTGTTAAGCGGAGTATGACGACGGAAGGCGTTTCACCTGGCCTCATCTCCTTGAGGAGGGCCTCATAAGCCCCCCTCGATATAGTTATGGTGATGATCTCGTCTGGCATGTCCTTAGCACCACGGATTAGAGGAGGCAGTAGCCATTAAAAAGCCATCTCCGAGGACACGATAGGAGATCGGATTAGTTGTGGTCCCCCGGGCCGGATTTGAACCAGCGACCATCCGGTTCCTGCGGCCCCAAGGGCCTGTCAGCCTGGCGAGCTGACACGGACGCCCTCGGGGCGTCCGCTACAGCCGGACGCTCTACCAGGCTGAGCTACCGGGGGACCCCTTGCTTCCTTCAGTAGAGGGGGTTATAAGCCTCTCGCCTTCCCGAAAGCCTCTGAAAGGCCTTCTCGAGCGAGCCTTAAGGTTCTTCCCGTACCGCACTGGAGGACCCGCCCCGGGAGGGCTTCCATGAGCCCCCTCTTGGCCAGGGAGCCCGTGCAGTGGCAGGGGCATACCAGTTCAACACCTAGGTCAGCGAGAAAGAAGCCGAGCTCACGCCCCTCGGCGTAAGAAGATATGTGGAACCCTCCCACAAGTCCGTAGACGCTCTTATCGAAGGCTTCAAGGGCCTTCCTGACCATGTTGGCTGGCCCAGGGTGGGAGCAGCCGGTCAAGAGCACGAGGCCTAGGCCCGATACGTCGGCCACGAGGGCGTGCTCGCCCCCCATGTCGCCTGTGGAGTAGAAGCCCGGCAGGACCTCCCGGGGCCCCGGCATCTCCACCAGCCTGGCCCCGAGCTTCCTGAGCGTCCTGGACATGAGGGGGCCTGGCTTCCTGGGCACGAAGACCTCTATTTCACGTCCCACGTGCTCTAGGAGCTCCGGGAGCGAGCCGCAGTGGTCCCCGTGCCAGTGGGATATGAACACGGCGTCTAGGTCGGCCAGGTCTATGCCCAGGGCCCTTGCGTTGTATAAGAGCTTCCCCGGCGTCCCGCCCGTGTCCATTAGGACCTTGAGGCCGTCGGCCCCTAAGTGTATCGAGAGGCCCCAATCCGTCTTCAGGCTTGGCGAGAATGGCTCGTTGTCCAGCAGGACGGTTATGGTCAGCTCGCTGAGCTCCATCGCACGGCAAGTGGGGGGAGTTCGGTATAACTTTTAGCCAGATATATCCGGCCTTATTATCTGTCTCATGGCCCGCCTTTAAGGGACCATGGCGGCCCTCCATCCCGGGACCGAGATGACGCTCGAGCTGAAGGTATTCACCATGGAGAAGTGCCCTAAGTGCCCGCTCGCCAAGGAGGTAGCCCGTAGGGTGGCCGAGAAATACGGCCTTAAGCTCGTGGAGGTCAGGCTCGACACGCCGGACGGGGAGATCGAGGGCCTCATGTACAACATCGTGAGCACGCCCAGCATCGCCCTGGGCGATGAGGTGCTCGTCAGGGGGGATGTGCTGCCCGAGGAGGCCCTGGAGCGTGAGGTCCTCAGGAGGCTGAAGGCCGTTGAGGCTTGAGCTCAAGGGCTTCGTAGACCTCAGCTTGACCGATTGGGACGGCAAGGCCACGTGCGTGGTCTTCACGCCCGGCTGCCCCTTCAGGTGCCCTTACTGCTACAACAGGGATCTCGTGCTGGAGCCCGATAAGCTGGCCAGCGTGCCGTTGGAGAAGGTCCTGTCCTTCCTCAGGGAGAACGGCTGGGGCCTGGATGGCGTGGTCATAACGGGCGGCGAGCCCACCATCTGGCCCGATCTGCCCGAGCTGTGCTCGGCCTTCAAGGAAGAAGGCCTCCTCGTGAAGCTCGACACCAACGGCACGAACCCGGAGATGCTCGAGGAGCTCGTCTCCTCGGGCCTCGTGGATTACGTGGCCATGGACGTGAAGGCCCCCCTGATGCCGGAGAAGTATTCCCTGGCCTGCGGGGTCAGGGCGGAGCCCTTCCTGCCCAAGATAAGGCGCTCCATAGAGGCCCTGTTGTCCTCGGACGTGGATTACGAGCTCAGGACGACCGTCGTCCCCACCATACACGCCCCGGGCGACGTGAAGGCCATCTGCGAGGCCATAAGGGGCTGCCGTAGGTATGTGATACAGGCCTTTAAGCCCCTCGGGCCCACCATAGACCCCAGGTTCACGGACATGAGGCCCTTCTCGGAAGCCGAGCTTAAGGCCTTCTTCAAAGAGGCCGTGGAGGTCCTGGGGCCGGATAAGGTCCTCTTAAGGCCCTAGATGAGTTCCTCACGCTTCAGTAGCTCGTAGGCCTCGCTCCCGCAGGTCGTGACGATTGATATGGCTTCTGCCACCTTCCTCACGGCCTCGTCCAGCAGGCCCGAGTGGGCGAGGTTCGATACCTCGGACAACATGGCGTTCACGTCCCCGAACTCCTGGCGGCCCGTGGTGTTCTGGGCTATCCTCACCTCGGTCATTAGGGCGTCCAAGAAGTGCTTGAACATCCTCCTGGCACCGGACAGCTCGGCCCCCTCCAGGCCCCTGAGGCCATCGAGCATCTTCGAGGCCATTATAAGGAAGGACTTAATGCGCTCGGAGTGCTGGAACAGCACGAGGGCATCACGCACGTCCTTCTGCGCCAAGCCAGACACCGCATAGGCTTTCCCGCCTCATGTTAAAAGGCTGAGTGAGGGAGGACCGTTGGCCGTGCTGAAGCCTTTTACGGGCCCATGTTGGCCGTCCGTGTGGAGATTAGGTCATGGCGAGGGCCAAAAAGGAGGCTCGGGAGAAGCTGAAGAACATAATAGAGGCCTGCAGGGGCGTTGAGGCGGGCAAGGCCGACCCCTTCTCAATACCCGTCGAGCTCCTCATAGAGGCCGTCAGGGCCCTCTTCCCGCTCTGGGATGAGCCCGAGGACCTGGCGCTCGATGCGGAAGCACTGGAAGCCATATCGGGCGTCATAAGAGCCCAGAGTGAGTGGGTCAGGGAGCGCTCCACCAGGCTGTATAGGGATCCGTTCCTCATAGAGGAGAAGCTGGCCAAGGTGGAGCCCGAGGAACTGGCCAAGATGTTCTTGAAGGCCTGGCACCCCTTGGTAGAACTGGAGCAGCTGACGCTCCCCAGCATGGAGATGGCCCTCAAATACTGGTCTGAGCTGCCCGGCAAGGCAGAGGCTCCTCCCGAGGCTGGGCCTGGTCCTCCCGAGCCAGCAGAAGCCGTGGGTCCAGGTTTGGTGCCCGAGGAGGAAATACAGGATGCCCTGGAGGCCCTGTGGCTCGAGCTTAAGGAAGCTGCTAGGAGGGGCTGGGTCCGCTACTGGGATTTTGTAACGGCAGATACCTACGCCGAGACGGCCAGGAGGGCCTACCTGACGAGCTTCCTCATAACGTATGGTTACGCCAGCTTGAGCGTGGACCCCCTGGAGGGCGAGCTGGTCCTCAAGCCGAGGAGGAGGCCCAGGAAGAAGCCCAAGGAGAAGGCCACGTCGTTCGTCATACCGCTGGCCTACGAGGAGTGGTTGAGCCATGTCGGCCAGGAGGGGTAAGGCCTATTACGCCAGGAAGGTCAAGAAGGCCGTCCACCTCCTGTTCTTCAGGCACCGCTACAGGCCGGGGGCTAAGGGCTCAGAGCTGAAGAAGGCCATAGGGCCAGATTACCTCAAGGTCCTGAAGGTGCTAGATGCCCTCCTCAGGCCCCTCGACCTGAAGGTCAAACAGGTATTCGAGGTCCCGGCAGAGGAGTTGAAGCTCGGAGCTGGCAAGGGGCCTGGGGGAGCCAGCAGGTCCCCAGATGAAGCCCGTTATTACGTGGTCCTCAGGGGGACGCTCGAGCCCACGGAGCTGAAATACTGCGGCTGGAGGATAGACGACATAGCGGCCCTGGCCCTATCCATAGCGGTCATCTTGGCCAGGGGCGGGAAGGCCCCGAGGGCCGATGTGGAAAAGCTCCTGGCCGAGAAGCTCCCGGGCTGGAGGGTCAAGATGGGCCTGGATAAGTTCGTGAGGTCCGGCTACTTGGGCGAGGACGAACAAGGCATCTTATACTTGAATTGGCGCACCCTGGCCGAAGTCGACCTCAAGGCCTTCTTGGACTTGCTGATGAAGTATGAGGTAGCCCGGGGGGAATAGACGATTTCTCCACAAATCTTAAACGCCCTAGTCAATTAGGGCCTGGAATAGGCCATGGGGAAGAAATTGCTCATCTTGGGCCTTGACGGCCTCCCGCCCGAGCTGCTGAAGCACCTGGCTGATGAGGGCCTAATTCCCAACCTCTCGTCCATGCTCGACGAGGGCCTGTTCTGCAGGATGAAATCGACTGTGCCTCCCAACTCCATACCGGCCTGGCTATGCATGGCCACGGGCAAGAACCCGGGCAAGCTGGGCATCTTTGACTTCCTATACAGGGACGGTTATTCCCTGAAGCTCGTGAGCTCCAAGGTGGTGAAGGCCAAGCCCATCTGGTCCATCTTGAGCGAGCTGGGCCTCAGGGTCGGCGTGGTAAATGTGCCGGGCACCTACCCGCCCGGCGGCGTGAAGGGCTTCATGATCTCCGGCCTGATGACGCCTTCCACCAGGGAGTGCATTTACCCGAGGATCCTGGCCAGGATCCTCGCCGGGGAGCTCAAGCACTACAGGCTTGACGTGGTGGAATGGGCTTACTTTGACGAGGCTCGCCTCCTAAAAGATGCCATTTTAGTGGCGAGGAGGAGGGCAAGGCTCACATTAAAGCTCGTGAGGCTGGTGGAACCGGATTTCCTCTTCCTGGTCTTCACCACACCCGACAGGATATTTCATCCCTTGTGGGACGTAGTTGATCCTTCTTCCGATCCTCCCAGCACCCGTGCGAAAAAGGTCGTCGGGCTGCTCAACAGGTATTGGACCGAGCTTGATGCCCTGGTAAGCCGGGTAATTGAGGCCTTCAAGCCGGGCCTCACGCTAGTGGTATCCGATCACGGCTTCGGCCCCAAGGAAGCCACATTCTTCACGAACGAGTGCTTGAGGAGGAACGGCTTCCTGAACGTCAAGAAGGGCCTCAAGCCCCAGACGGCCATCTCCTTGTGCCACCTAATGGCCCTGACCTACAACGTCCTGGGGGAGACCGGCATATTCTACAACCTCTATTTCCTGGCGAACGAGGCCGTGGGGCTAAGGAAGCTCTGGAGCTGCGTGATAAAGTATTTCGATATGGCATCCCTCACGCACGTGGATTGGAAGAGCACATACGCCTTCAGCTGTGCCCACACGCCCGTGTTCAACCACGTTTACCTGAACCTGGCCGGCCGTGAGCCGGAGGGCGTGGTGCCAGCCTCCAGGTATGAGGAGGTCAGGGAGGCTGTGGCGGGGTGCCTGCTAGATGCTGGCGAAGAATATGGCGTGAGGATGGAGGTCCTGAGGCGTGAGGAGGTCTATTCCGGCCCCTACCTTGAAATGGCGCCCGATTTGCTCTTCGTGGTGAACGGAGGCTCCGTGGAGTTCAACCCGAGCCTCGGCTTCCCATACCTCCTAGGCCCCTACTTCACGGACCCGAGGACGACGGGCACCCACAGGCCATACGGCATATTCCTGGCCCACGGGCCAGATCTGGCTTCCAACTCGGCCCCGAGGGAAGTGAGCATATACGATGTGATGCCCACGGCCCTGAAGTATTATGGCATAGAGGTGCCCGAGGACGTAGACGGGAGGCCCATAAGGCCCGTGGTGGGCTAGCGCTTCTCCGGCCTCTTGGCCCTCTCCAAGATCTTTATGACGCAGAAGGCCACCGTCTTGCTTATCGGCCTGCACTCGCCTATGAGGACCCTATCGCCCTTCCGGGCGTTTATGCAGGGCGGATTGTGGGCCGGGATGCGGCTCCTCCTGCGCTCATAACGCATGTATTTCGGGACGTAGTGCAGGTAATCACGTTGCACTATGACCGTCTTGTCCATCTTGTCGCTGACTACCACGCCCTCGAGTATCTTGCCCCTTATGCGGAGCTTCCCGTGGAAGGGGCAGTTCTCGTCATCGCAGGGAGGCCCCTCCGGCGGCGTTATGTCCGCATACGACATGGCCCATCACCAGAGCTTGGTCAGCTTCTTCTTAAGCCTATCCTCCGGCCTCCCCACGAGGAGGCTGCCTTCTATCTCCACCACGGTCCCGTCTGGGAAGGTGAAGTGGAACGTGCAAACCGCCTTGGGCACCATCTTCCTTCGGCCCTCGTGCCTTATGACGAACATATTACACGTCTCGTCTATGACGGGCCCCTCTATGCCCACGTAGCCGGGGTGCCTGCTCTTCACGACCTTGGCGTGGAGCCCTATGAACTCCTCCCTTATTATGTCGGGCCCTACCCTCACTTGCCCTTCCCCCTCCTTATGCCCAACTCTTCTTCCCTCTCTATGGTCAATATGCGGGCTATGGCCCTCTTGAGCTCCCTTATCCTGGCCGGGTTCTCTATGGCGCCCCCGGCCCTGACCATCGTCCTTAACCTCATGAGCTCTGCTCTAAGCTCGTTCAGCTTCCTGCGCCTCTCCTCCTTGGACATGGCCCTTATCTCCTCGGGCCTGGGGATCGGCATCAGCTACCACCTCCTTTCTCGCCGCTGGACTCGCCAGAGGCTCCTTCGGCAGGAGCGGCCTTGGCTTCCTCGCCTATCTCCTCGGGCATCTTTATCCTGGGCTGGTCCGGGAACTTGGCCTCGGGGGGCATTATGGTCACCTTTATGCCGTATACGCCGGGCTTGAGCTGGACGTGGACCACGGCCTTCCTGAGGTATTTCTGGGCTGGGTCCCCGCACACGGGTAGGTAGCCAGCCCTGAACTTCTCATACTTGGCCCTGGCCGTCCTGAGCTTCCCGCTTATCACTATCTCGGCCCCCAGGGCCCCCGCCTCCATGATGCGCCTCAGGGCCCAGAAGCCAGCACGCCTGTAGTTCACGCCCCTCTTCAGGACCTGCGCTATCCTAGTGGCCATTATATACGGGTTGAGCTCGGGCACCTCCACCTCGGCCACGGATATCTGGGGGTTCTCCAGGCCGAACTTCTGCTCCAGCTCCTCGGACAGCTTCTTGACGGTCTCGCCTCCCCGGCCTATTATCAAGCCGGGCCTCATGGCGTATATGACCACGTGGGTCCCGAGGGGCGTCCTCACTATGGTGACCCCACCGTAGCCAGCTTTCTCAAACCTCTTCCTCAAATACTCGTCGATCTGCAGCTTCTTCAGGTTCTCGTCAATTATCTCCCTGACGACCGTCTTCTCCTCCCTGGACACCTCACTCCACCTCCTCGACCACTATCTCGACGTGAGTGAGGGTCTCGAAGTTGGGCGTTGCCCTCCCGTGGGCCCTCGGGAAGAACTTCTTAATCTTGGCACCCGGGTAAGCTGCAGCATGAATTATCTTCAGCTTCTCTACGTTCAGGCCCTTGTATTCCGCATTTGCTTCTACGTCCTTGAGGATGCGCAATATGTGCTTCGCAGCTTTGACGGGGTAGCGGCCCGAGCACCAGCCCTGGAGCCCCCTCCTGTGCGGTATCTTCTTCTTGAAGCGCCTGAACGGGACGGGCTTCCTCATGGCGATCACGTCCTCCAAGAACTTCTTGGCGTCTTCCAACATCATCCCCTTTATGACCTTACATATCTCACGGGCGTGTTTATGGGATATCCTAAGCTCCCTGCCGCTGGCCTTGGCCGTCCTGTCCGGGTCAACCCAGCCCACCGAGTAGCCCCACTTGGGCACCTCGGCCACCTCTTCCGTCTTTCCAGCCTAAGCCAGGAGGCACCATAAAAAGGTATCGTGGCAGGTAGAGTGCCTTTCCGGCGGAGCGGACCGCAAGGCTTATCAAAAAGTCCCCTGAGGTCAAGATGGGGAGAGGATGAGTAGAGCCGTAAGGGCATTAAGCGGCCTTCTCCTGGGCATAGGAATTGGGATAACGGCCATAACCATATACTTCATAAGCTACGCCTGCGTTTGGAAGGCCCTGGCCCTCTTGAACAAGCCCCACGAGCTATCCGAGACCCTCGGGAGCTGGAGCCCCATCCTCGTCCTCATGGCCATAATGGCGGCCCTCGGGGCCATACTGACCAAGGCTGGCGCCGACCTCTTGGGCAAGACGGCCGAGGTCAGGCGTGAGGTCAGAATGCCGCCCGTTCAGCCGCCATCGGCGCCTCCAACGCCTCCATCAGCCCCGCCCTCGGCCAAGCCCGAGGAGTTCAAGCCGCCTTCTATCACGCCGATGGCTCCTCCCTCCAGGCCCTCAAGGCCGCCCGAGGCGCCACGCCCTCCGTCCCCGCCTCCCTCCTTCAAGGTGGAGGCGCCCCGTGAGCGTGAGCTTCCACGTGGGGAAGAAGGCCCAGCACGCATCGCCTTTGAGGTAGCTAGGAGGGAGAGGTTGTTCCCGCCCCCGCCGGCTGGCCCCAGACGGCCAGCTGCTCCAGCTGCCGAGGAAGCGAGGCCCGAGGAAGCCCCGAGGGGCCCGGAGAGGCCCGAGCTTCCCCCGCCGCCGTCCCCGAGGCCACCCGAGGCAAGGCCTGGCCTATCGGAAGACGAGCTAAACAGGATACTACGCATACTAAGGGAGAGGCGCAAGAAGGCCTAGGCCCAGCTCATCCAGCTGAGGCTAGCTCAGTATATCAGGATCGGTAGCCATCCTCCCCGCCTGTGGAACTTCCCCCTTATCGGTATCTTAGTCCCGCACTCCGGACACCTCATCTGCTCGTCAAGGCTCCACTCTGCTATCTCGAAGCCATACCTCTTTATGATGGCCTTCCCGCAGCCGGGGCAGTAGGTGTGCTCGGCCGGGTTGCCGGGCAGGTTGCCCACGTATACGTATCTGAGGCCTTCCTCAAGCGCTATCTTCCTGGCCTTCTGGAGGGTTGAAATGGGCGTTGGCTCCTTGTAGGCCATCTTGTAGCAGGGGAAGAAGCGGCTGAAGTGGAGGGGCGTATCCGGCCCTAAGCTCTCGTAGTGCCACTTGCAGAGGGCCCTTATCTCTTCCTCGCTGTCGTTCAGGCCGGGTATTATGAGGTTCGTGGTCTCCACGTGGATGCCTTTCTCCTTCATGGCCTCCGTGGCCTGGAGGACGTCTTTTAGCGTGCCCTTGCAGTAGCGCCTGTAGAACTCCTCCGTGAACGCCTTTATATCGACGTTCACGGCATCTATGAGCCCTGCCACGGCATCGAGGGCCTCAAGCGATATGTAGCCGTTCGTGACGAGCACTATCTCGAGCCCCCTGGCCTTCGCCAGCTTGGCCACGTCCTCCACGTATTCAAGCCATATTATGGGCTCGTTGTAGGTTATCGAGATGGAAGGGCACCCGTATTTCTCGGCCAGCTTGACCACTTCCTCGGGCTCCATCCTGACGGTCCTGTAGTCCTCGGGCCTGACCTGGGATATGTGGTAGTTCTGGCACCATGGGCACTTGAAGCTGCAGCCCACGGAGCTTATGGAGAAGGTGAGGCTCCCCGGCTCGAAGTGGAACAAGGGCTTCTTCTCTATCGGGTCGACGGCGCTGGCGGATACTTCCCCATAGATCAGGCTGTATAACTTGCCGTCCCTGTTCTCCCTCGTCCCGCAGAAGCCCCTCTCGCCCGGTTTTATGACGCACCTGCGGGGGCAAATGGTGCACTTGACGAGGCCCCCTTCCATACGCTCGTAGAACCTGGCTTCTCTTGCCGGCATGCTTACTCAGGTCTTTTGTTCTCCCCGCTCGATATTAGCCTTTGGCCAGGGATTTGCCAACCTTATAAGTGGGGGCACGTAGGGCCCTACGGTGGAGGAATTGGCGAAGGAAGCCGTAAACAAGGTCAAGGAGATATTGGACAAGATGAACTTGAAATACAGATACGTGGAGGAAGAAGACCTCTTCGTGATCCCCTTCGAATCCGACATCAAGAAGTTCAACGTCCTTGTGGTCGTCAGGGGGGATTGGGTCACCACCTTGGCCATGGCGGCCAGGAAGGAAGAACTCCCAAAGGACTTAGACGAGAAAGAGCTTTACAAGCTCCTCCTGAGGCTATCGCTCGAGCTCAGCGAAGTGACCTTCGGCCTCACGGAGCTCGGCGACATAGTGGTCCACGCTGAGAGCCACGTGAAGGCCCTTTCGCCCGAGAACTTCGAGGTGGAATTCGCATCCGTGGTCTTCGGCGTAGATTACTTCGCCAGGGAGATAGCGCCCAAGCTCCCCAGGGTGAAGGCCCCGAACAACGTGTCGAAGAAGGTATATTACTACGTGGCCTAAGGCGGGGCGGAGGTGCTGGCATGGCCGGGAGGTTCCTGAGCTTCTTCAAGCCCATCTCGAGGTTCTTGCCCGAGGTCTCGCCGCCCGAGAAGAGGCCTAGCTTCGGGGCCAAGCTGGCCTGGACGGCCGTGGCGCTCGTGGTCTACCTTGTGATGTGCGAGATACCGCTCTACGGCATGAAGACGGCCGGAGGTGCCGATCCGTTCCTATACATGAGGGTCATATTCGCATCTAGGCGTGGGACGCTCATGGAGCTGGGCATAGGCCCCATAGTGACGGCTGGCCTCGTCCTCCAGCTCTTGGCGGCCTCGAGGATGATAGAGTGCGATTTCACGAACCCCGAGGACAGGGCCCTCTTCACGGCCGCCAACAAGTTCTTGTCCATAGTCCTGACAGCCGTGAACGCCATAGCCTACATACTCGGCGGCTTCTACGCTGGCAGGACGCTCGACTTCACGACTAGTGCCATAGTGTTCGCCCAGCTCCTGGCGGCTGGCATCGTATTAATACTCCTGGACGAGATGGTCCAGAAGGGCTGGGGCTTCGGGAGCGGGATAAGCCTCTTCATACTGGCCGGGGTGGCCCAGAACGTCCTCTGGGATACCTTCAACCCGATAAAGGTCGGAGACGACCTGAGCCACGGGGCCCTTATAGCGACCGTCCAGGCCATAATGGACAAGGACTGGAAGGTCCTCTACGACAGGCAGGGATACCCGACCTTGGTGGGCCTGCTGTCCACCATAGCTATATTCCTCACGGTCATCTACATGCAGGGCGTCAGGGTCGAGATACCCATATCATACGCCAGGATGAGGGGCTTCAGGGGCAGATACCCGATAAGCCTGCTCTACGTGTCCAACATACCCGTCATATTCTCATCGGCCCTCTTCGCCAACATATACTTCTTCTCCCAGATACTCTGGCGCAAGTATAACCGAGAGCACCAGATATTCTGGCTCGACCTCCTCGGCTGGTTCGAGGAATCCGGGGGCCAGGTCAGGCCAGCAGGGGGCCTCGTCTACTACTTGGTGGCGCCGAGGGGCATAGGTGAGGTAGCAGCCAACCCCGTTAGGGCCGTGGTCTACCTGATCATAATGGTGGTTTCCTGCGGCCTCTTCGCCCGCCTGTGGCTTGAGGTAGGCGGCCTCGACCCGGCCACGGTGGCCAGGCAGCTCGTGGACTCGGGCATGCAGGTCCCGGGCTTCAGGCGCTCATACCAGGCCGTTAAGAAGCTGCTGGAACGCTACATACCGACCGTCACGGTGCTGGGCGGCATACTCGTGGGCCTTATAGCAGCCATATCGGACTTCCTGGGCGTCTTCGGGACGGGGACGGGCATCCTCCTGGCCGTGGGCATAGCATACCAGTATTACCAGATACTGGTGAGGGAGCGCATAGAAGAGCTGCACCCAGGCCTGGCCAAGCTGTTGGGCGCCTGAGCCAGGCCCTTTAAGGACGGGGCCATCCCACCGTGGCCGGTGGACCGGGGTTGGGAGCTGGCCTGCCGGAGCTCAGGCACCTCCTGTCCACCAGCGTGACGTCGAGGGACGTGAGGGGCCGTGAGATCCTGATATACAGCGAGTGCCTCAGGGCCGAGTGGCCCGAGATACTGGCCAGGGAGGCCGAAGGCCGGTTGGCCCTGGCCGTCTGCCTGGAGAGGGAGCACATAAGCCACATAACCGCCAAGCTGGCCACCATGATGGTCATGGGGAAGCCGGCCAGCATCACGGCCCTGACGGTCGATGGCTCGCCCCACTGCGTCCAAGTCCACTTCGCCCTCCAGCAGGCCCTGAGGATAACGGGCCTGAGCCTGCCCGTAAGGCACTTAGTGGTCGAGAAGGGGGCCGTTTATGAGGTCGGCCCAGAGGCCATAAGGACGGCCAGGCACCTCTCGGAAGTGGTATCCCTCATGCG
>CAZVRS010000016.1:0-14554 GCA_964630115.1 uncultured Candidatus Bathyarchaeia archaeon
AGGCGTCCACTAGGTTGTTTATGGCCGGGAAGGGCTTGCCGGACAGGACACGCCTCACGAGGGCTTCTGCGGATGGCCTGTCCTTCGTGGGGTCTATGCCTAGGGACCAGAAGAAGTCCCTGTAGGCCCTGAAGATGGGCATGTCCTTGAGCGTCTCGAGCCTGAACTTGGACCTGATTTCCCCAACGCCCTCCCTTATGAGCTCCTCGAGCTCAGGGTCCCTCCCGGCCCTGACCGTGACGCCGGATATGGCCACGACCGCCAGCCTCAGCGTCGGGAAACGCCTCCTGACCTCATCTGCTATCTCCATCAAGCTCCCGCCAAGCCTTAATTCCCACCCGGGGCCGTTATTAGCGGTGCGGGAGTTGGAGGATGCCGTGTGGCCCGAGGAATACGAGCACGTCAGGCTCCTAGAAGAGGCGGCCGTCAGGGCCGGGTTCAGCATCTTGAGCACGGGCATGATACACGACATACCGCACTTGATAGTCATCCCGCCGAGGAACCAGAAGGAGGCCTTCCTCAAGCTCATAGATTACCTGAGGCCCTACGGCCTCATGCCCATCCTCAGGAGGGCGAGGGAAGGCCTGGTCCTGAGGGCCGTCTACTTCAGCCCCCCCAGGGCCAGGTCGGCCATCGTCCCGATCGTCCTGCTCTTGGCAACGCTCGGCAGCCTCTTCGCCAGCGGCTGGATGATGTCCGGAGGGGAGATAAGCAGGGCCCTGATGTATGTGGGGGCCATGATGGCCGTCTTGGCCACGCACGAGCTGGGCCACTGGATAGCAGCCCGCCTGCACGGCGTCGTGGTGACCCTGCCCTATTTCATACCGGCCCCCTTCACGCTCTTCGGGACCTTCGGCGCCTTCATACAGCAGAAGACGCCAGCGCCGAACAGGGACGCCCTGTTCGACATAGGTATTGCTGGCCCGCTGGCCGGCTTCGTGGCCGCCATAGCCATCACGATGATAGGCTTGCCCCTATCGACCAAGGTCATAGGGCCCATAAGGGGCATATGGCTCCCGACGCCCCTGGCCTATGGCCTCCTGATAAGGTTGGTCTGGGGGCCCCTCAGGCCTGGGACCTCCATACTGCTGCACCCCGTTGCCTTCGCAGGTTGGACGGGCATGTTGGTCACCATGCTGAACCTCATACCGGCTGGCTCCCTCGACGGGGGGCACATAGCCAGGTGCGTCCTGAAGGGCGACAAGCACAGGGCCGTCGGGGTAGCTGCTTCCCTGGCCGTCCTGGCCCTGAGCCTGACGTTCTACGGCGGTTGGTATGCTGCCATGGCCGTCCTGGCCTTCTTCATGGCCTTGTTCTACAAGCACCCGGGCCCCCTGGATGACGTATCGGGCCTCTCGCCCTCTAGGAAGGCGATGTTGGCCGTGCCAGCGGTCATCTTCCTGATATGCATCTTGCCCTCCTTCTGAGAGGAAAAACCTTATATTTTGGCCTTCCCGGTGGTGGGCGGTGTTGCAGGTGAGAGGTGAGCGTAAAATCTCGAGAGGATGCCCCTCCGCCTGAGCCCGATTGGACCAGCCTTGATTACAGGCCCATGGAGTTTGAGGAAGAGGTAAGGCGGTTCTGGGAGGAGAACCGCATAAGGGAGAAACTCGAGGACCTCAGGGCCAGGGAGCACGTGGGCCTGGCTGGCTTCGTAGAAGGGCCGCCGACCCTAAACGGCGTCCCGCACGTCGGGCACGCCCGAGGGCGCACGATAAAAGACCTGTATTACCGATACCTCAGCATGAAGGGCTACTACATGCCCTTCTGGGCTGGCTGGGATTGCCAGGGCCTTCCCGTGGAGCTCGAGGCCGAGAAGGCCCTGGGCCTGAGGAAGGGGAAGAAGCAGCTCCTGGAAGAAGTCGGCATGGAGAAGTTCGTGGAGGAGTGCAAGAAGACGCTCCGCAAGTATTACCCGGAGTGGCTGAAGGCCGACAGGCTTCTGGGCGTCTTCATGAACCACGACAAGGCCTACTGGACCTACAAGGACGAGTATATAGAACGTGAGTGGGCATACCTGAAGAAGGCCTGGGAGCAGGGCCTCTTGGACGAGGACTACTACGTGGTCGCCTACTGCCCGTATTGCCAGACGAGCTTGAGCCACGCAGAGGTCGGCCTCGGCTACGAGGTCGTCGAGGACCCGAGCGTCTACTTCAAGCTCAAGCTCCGTGATAGGCCCGGGGAGTTCCTGCTCGTGTGGACCACCATGCCCTTCACCATAATAACCGACATGCTGGTGGCCGTCCACCCGGAGGCCGAATACGCAAGGGTCAAGGTGGGCGATGAGGTATGGATAATGGCCTCGGGCCGAGTCGAGCCCCTCATGCGTGAGCTGGGCGTGGAAGGCTACGAGATCCTCGATGCCGTCCCAGGCTCGGCCCTGGAGGGGCTACGCTACGAGTATCCCTTCTACGACCTAGTTCCCAAGCAAGCTGAGCTTGAGCGCCAGAACGAGTTCGTCCACACGGTCGTCTGCGAGGACTTCGTGGATGTATCCGTTGCCACGGGCGTGGTCCACCTATCGCCGGCCAACGGTGAGGAGGACTTCGAGGTAGCCAGGAGGCGTGGCGTTCCTGTCTTCTCGCCCTACGATGATGAGTGCAGGTTCACGGAGGAAGCTGGCTTCTTCTCCGGCCTCTTCGCCCGTGATGCAGATGAGGTGGTCATAAGGGAGCTCGAGAAGAGGGGCCTGTTGGTCAAGGCCGGCCGGGTGAAACACGAGTATCCGACCTGCTGGCGCTCCCACCACAAGCTCATATGGGTCGCCAGGCGTGAGTATTTCTACCGCATAGACAAGATAAGGGACAGGGCCCTGAGGGCAGCCGAGGCCGTGGAATACTTCTACGATGGGCCGAGGCGCAGGTTCCTGTCCTTCATAAGCGAGGGAAGGCCCTGGTGCATATCACGTGAGCGTGTCTGGGGAACGCCCCTGCCCATATGGGTATGCCGTTCCTGCGGGCACAAGGAGCTGGTGGCCAGCAAGGCCGAGCTGCTCGAGAAGGCCGTGAAGGTCCCGGAGGGCCACTTTGAGCTCCACAGGCCCTGGATAGACCAGGTCGTCCTCAGGTGCCCCAAGTGCGGGGGCGAGATGCAAAGGGAGCCCTTCGTCCTCGACTGCTGGCACAACAGCGGAGTGGCCCCTTACGCCCGTTTCACGGACGAGGAGTTCGAGCGCTTCGTGCCCGTATACTTCCTCGTCGAGGGCATAGACCAGACCCGTGGCTGGGCCTACTCGCTCCTCATGACGCACGTCATACTGACGGGCCGGCCGGAATCGCCCTACAGGGCCTTCCTATTCTACGGCATAGTCCTGGACGAGAAGGGCCGCAAGATGTCCAAGAGCCTCGGGAACGTCATACTCGTGAACCCGTTCCTCGAGAGGCACTCGGCCGACCTTTTCAGGTTCTACCTGCTCTGGAAGTGCTCTCCCGTTGACGACATGAGGTTCAGCTTGGAGGAGATGTATAAGAGGCCCTACCAGGTCCTCTCGACCTTCTACCACCTCCACCGCTTCTTCTACCAGAACGCCACTTACGACCGCTTTGACCCAGCCGAGCACACGCTCGATTGGGCCATGCGTGAGGGCCTGCTGAAGGCGCCCGACAGGTGGGTCCTGTCCAAGCTCCAGGCCCTGATAGAACGGGTGGACGAGGGCTACGGGCGCTGCCGTTTCCACAAGGCCCTCCAGGCCCTAGAGGAATTCGTCATAGAAGTGCTGAGCCACTGGTATGTGCCCATGATAAGGCGTGAACTCTGGACGGACGACCCACGCACCCTCCCGAGACGGTTGGCCATATACGCTACGCTCTGGCACGTCCTGAAGACGCTCGTCCTGCTCTTCAACCCAGCGACGCCCTTCCTGTCCGAGTGGCTATACCAGCACGTCTACAGGGCCCTGGACCCGAGGCTGCCGGAGAGCGTGAACCTCGAGCGCTGGCCAGAGCCGAACCCGGCCCTTAGGGACGAGGAGCTCGAGGAAGCCATGGAGAAGCTCATGCTTGCCGTATCGCTGTCCTATTCGGCACGCCAGGCATCCGGCCTGAAGAGGAGGTGGCCGCTCAAGGAGGCCGTTGTCATGGCCAGCCGGGAGGCCCTGAGGGCCCTCGAGGGCCTTAAGGACCTCTTCTTAGAGCTGGCGAACGTGAAGGAAGTCAGGTTCGTCCCGGAGGGCCAGGAGCCCGAGGGGCCTGGGTGGGCTAGCTCCTTGGAAGCCGGGATGACCGTGTTCCTATACACGATCCGTGATAGGGCCTTGGTGGGCGAGGGCTTCATGCGTGATGTGGCCAGGCGCATCCAGGCCCTCAGGCGTGATATGGGCTTCAAGCCCACGGAGATACTAGACGAGGTCCACGTGGCCTGTTCCTCGGCCGAGGACAAGGAGCTCCTCGAGCCCTTCTTGGACACGCTTAAGGACCTCGTGAGGGCCAGGGAGGTCAAGCTCCACCTCGGGAGGCCCGAGGGGCCGGAGTTCGAGGGGCTGAGCTGGAGGACCTACAAGATAGATGGCCGGGAGGTCCAGGTGGCCATAAGGCACGGGCCGGGATGATTCGTTCAAAACGCTTAAGTCAGCGGGGGCCAGATGGGGCCGGATGTCCCTATCGGTCCTCAAGGCATGGGCTAGGGATTACAAGCGCTCGGCCGCCCTGGCCTTAGGCGTCATCATGGCCATAGCCCTCTTCACGAGCTTGAACATAAACATAGATGCCAGTAGCGCCAGGCTTCTGGACGCCATAATCTCCAACCTGCCGGCAGATGCCCTCGTCTACCGGGTAGGCCCCCTGGAAGGAGGCCCCGAGGGTGGCTGGCCTTCCCTGGCGGATAACATATCGGCCGTCGAGCCCGTGATCGACGTGGAAACCGTGATCTACTTTCCTCTCGTGCCAGCGCCCTACATGCACTTCGAGGTCAACGGCCAGGCCAGGAGCCTCCGGGAGGCCACGTGCAATTACACCAAGCCCATCTACGTGGGCAGCCTGTCCGAGGGCCTCTTGGAGAAGGCCGAGCTGACGGTCGTAGAAGGCTCTTGGAACCTGACGGGCCACGGGGTCATCTTGTCCTCAAGGCTGGCCAAGGCCGTAGGGGCCGAGGTGGGCGATGAACTCGTCCTCGTGGTCAACATGACCTTGTTCGGCCAGGTCCTGACTTGGCGCTCGCCCGAGCTTGAGGTCAGGGGCATAGTCTACGTGAGCGAGGAAGCCGTATCCTACCTACTGGCCCAGCTCGTCCGGGCGGGGAGGCCCATACCGGGCGGGGCCGGCCTGAAGGCCCCCCTCCTGATGTGCTTGAGCTACGGGACCCTGAGGGAGCTCGTGGAGCAGCTCCCGGGCGGGAGGAGGCTGGACCTCGTCTTCCTGTATTACGTGTGGGCGGACAGGGACAGGCTGCTGGACCCGTGGAACCTAGATGCCACCGAGGAGAGGCTCTCGGAGTTCGAGACGGAGCTCAGGTCTTCCGTCCAAGAGTATGGTGCTGACGTGATAGTATACCTGAGCTCCGCCGTCAGCATGTTCAGGTCGGCCCTCAACGGGATAAGGTTCGTGACGGGCGCCCTCTCGTTCCCGGTCTTCCTGCTCTGCTGGTATCTGGTCCTGACGGCTGGCTACCTGATATCAGGTGCCAAGAGGCGTGAGATAGGCCTCCTGAGGGTCAGGGGGGCCTCGTCGAGGAGCATATTCCTCTCCTACATGCTCACGGCCCTGTTGGTCGGGCTCCTCGGGAGCCTGCTGGGCGTCTTGGCGGGCATGGGGGTGGCACAGGCCTACTTCGCCCTATCCGGGGAGGAGCTGCCCGCCAAGGTCCTGGCGGGCCCCCTGGAGCCAGAGATGATGTGCCTGGAGCTCGGCCTGGGCTGCGCCATATGCCTCGTTGCGTCCGTCAAGCCAGCGAGGATGGCCTCCAGGCTGGCCCCGGTCGAGGCCACGAAGGAATACGTGGAGGCGGAAGCCGTCGAGGGCTGGAAGCCGGGCAAGCTCGTCCTTGCGTCCTTCATCCTCGGTTCCGTCAAGATGGCCGAGTGGGCCGCTGGGATAAGGCCCCTGGAGATACTTGAGTCCGTCCAGGGGCTCCCGTTCTTCATAACCGTCGCCTTCTACATATATGCCGTCTTCGACGCCTTCATCCTGAACTTCCTGGGCCCCATATTCTTCATATACGGTTCCACGTGCCTCCTGGTGAGGAGCAGCAAGAGGCTCTACAAGATGGCCTCCGCCCTGGCCAGGCCCCTAGGGCCCATAAGGGAGGTGGTCTCGAGGAACTTGTCGAGGAACCCGGTCAGGGCCTCCAGGGTGGCCTTCCTCATATCAATAGCCATAGCCTTCGGGTCCGTCATGAGCCTCCTGGCCGCATCCGTCATGGACGCACAAGTCCGGACGGCCCGTGCCGTCGTCGGCTCGGACGTGAGGGTCGAGGTCTTCGAGGGCGTCGGGCCTGATTTCGCACAGGAACTGACGGCCCTGGAAGGCGTTGAGGAAGCCACGGCCGTCTTATACGGGCCCTGGCTCGAGGTCAAGCCAGCTGGCCCAGCCTACTGCTACGTAGTGGACCCCAGGGCCTTCTCCAGGGTGGCCTACATAGAGGAGGACTTCTGCCAGCCGGACATGAGGGAGGCCCTGGCCGAGATGTCCGAGGACAGCCATAAGGTCCTGGTGAGCGAGGCCCTGGCCGACGACTACCACCTGGACGTGGGGGATGAGCTGCTCGTGGGGAGGGCGACCTGGATAGAAGGGGGCGGTTCTTACGAGACCGTCAAGGTGGCTGGCGTGGTCAAGGTCTTCCCGGGCTCGGTGGTATCCCCCTTCGCCCAAGACTACTTCCTCGTCTTGAGCTACGACCTGTCGGAAGAGCTCGGCCTAACGGACCTCTTGCCCTACTTCTTGGTGAAGGTGAGGGCTGGCCACGAGCCGAGAGATGTGGCCGAGGCCATAGAGGAGGCCTTCCCGGACCTAGTCTCAAGGACCTACACGGTCGATGAGGTCCTGGCCGAGAGCCCCTTGGTGATGGTGGGGGAGGTCATCTACTCTTTCCTCAGGCAATCCTTCGTATGCTCCCTGGCGGCCGCCACCTCCGGCCTGGCCCTGACGGCCCTGATAGGCGTGAGGGAACGCACTTACGAGATCGGCCTCCTGAGGGCGAGGGGGATGGAGAGGAAGCAGGTCATCTTGGCCCTCGCCTACGAATACCTGATAGTTTCCATCATAGGGTTGGCCATAGGCATCGCCACGGGCCTGACGACCGTCTTCGGCCTGACGGGCATGATGTCCGACTTCTGGCCCATAAAGGTCAGGATGGTCTTCCCGATCGACTTCTGGGCCTTCACGAGCTCAGGCGTAGCGCTTTTCTTGGCCTCCTCCGTCCTGCCAGCCGCCATGACGTTCAAGAGGACGGTGGTCGAGACGATAAGGTTCAGGTGAGGTGGCCGTGGTGGAGCGCCGTGGCGTCGAGGTGGTCGCCAAGGACCTCATTAAGGTCTACAGGACGGGCAAGACGGAGGTAATCGCCCTGAGGGGCCTGAACATGCACGTGGAGCCGGGCGAGGTAGTGGCCATAATGGGCCCCTCGGGCTGCGGGAAGACGACGCTCCTGAACCTCATAGGGGGCCTGGACAGGCCGACGGCTGGCGTCGTGATAGTGGGAGGGAAGAACCTCGTGGCAGCCACGGAAGCCGAACTCGAGCAGTATAGGCTCTTGGAGGTGGGCTTCGTCTTCCAGTTCTTCAACTTGGTCCCGACCCTGACGGCCCTCGAGAACGTGGAATTGCCCATGGCCTTGGCCGGCAGGCCCGACAGGGCCAAGAGGGCCAGGGAGCTGCTCGAGCTGGTGGGGCTATCCGATAGGGCACACCACAAGCCGGACGCGCTGTCCGGGGGAGAGCAGCAAAGGGTTGCCATAGCCTGCGCCCTGGCCAACGATCCACCCCTCATACTGGCCGACGAGCCCACGGGCGAGCTGGACAGGGAGAACGCCAAGCTCGTGGTCGACCTCTTGACGAGGCTGGGCAGGGAGATGGGGAAGACGGTCATCATAGCCACCCACGACTACTTCGTGGCCAAGCACGCCGACAGGATATTGCACATGGAGGACGGCCTGATAGTAGGCGAATACGTTCCCGGCGAGGCAGAGTTCTTCCCGGGGGCTGGGCTCGAGGAAAGGCTCTCAAGGCGCATAGAAGACCTCAGGGCCAGGCTCAGGGAGCTGGAGGATTCCTTCAGGTCGGGGCGCATAAAGGCTGAGGAATTCGTCGCCAAATACACGGAGCTATCGAGCCTGCTCAAGGCCCTCGAGGAGGAGCTCGAGAAGTCCTCCTGATAACCGGGTGATCGCTAAACTTTTTACCCCTGTCCCCGGCCTTAGGCCGGGCGGCATGGATGATTAAGGCCGTGTTGTTCGAGCTGTGTGGGACGCTGGTGAAGGCGCCCAGGGACATCAAGGGCCTCAAGGAGGAAATAGTCTCGATACTGGCGAGGCTCGGGGTCCCGCCCTCCTTCTTCTCAAGGGAGGAAGAAGTGCCCTACATGCTGGAGAAGCTCGAGACATACATAAGGGCCTCGGGGATGGGGGAGGGGGACGAGGAGAGGATATGGAACGAGGTCCAGAAGGGCATAGAGGAGTTCGGGGACTCCCTGGTGAAGGACGCCAGCCTTGCCCCGGGCGCCCTGGAGGTCCTGGCCCTGCTCAAGGAGAAGGGCTTCAAGATAGGCGTGATATCTATGGTGAACTCCGCCACAACCGTCAACCTCCTCGCCAGGCTGGGCCTTGACAGGTTCCTTGACACCGTGGTGGCCAGGGACTTCATAAGGGACCCGAGGCCCAACTCGGCCCACCTCTCAAAGGCCCTGGAGGACCTGGGCGTGGAACCCGAGGAAGCCGTCCTGGTAAGCTCCTCGGCCTCCATGATAAGGTATGCCAAGGAGATCAACATGAAGGCCGTGGGCATCTCGCCCGGCTGCGGGGACGTGCTCAAGAAGGCCGGGGCCGATGAGGTCGTGAGGTCCTTAGCCGAGCTGGCGGACGCCATCTCGGGGCTGGAAGGCAGGGCATGAGCTGGGTTTTTGAAGAATTCCGAGATGCCAGGAAGGCCGGGCTTGTCCTCTCCAAGATAAGGTCCCTATCTGACCGCTTGGGGCCCGTTAGGTTCATGAACGTGTGCGGGACCCACGAGCACACCATAGTCCACTACGGCCTGAGGAGCCTCCTGCCCGAGGGCGTGGAGCTTGTGGCTGGCCCAGGCTGCCCGGTGTGCGTGACGCCCTCGAGGGACATAGATTACGCCGTGGAGCTGGCCTCCGAGGGCATCTGCGTCCTGACCTACGGAGACATGCTGGCCGTCCCGGGGAGCCGTTCCTCGCTCCTGGATGCGAGGGCCGAGGGAGCTGACGTGAGGGTCGTCTACAGCCTGCTCGATGCCGTCAAGATGGCTAAGTCGGAGCCGGGCAGGGAGTTCGTCTTCTTCGCCATAGGATTTGAGACCACGGCCCCCACCACGGCCATAACGGTCCTTAAGGGCTTGCCGGACAACCTGTCCATACTGGTGGCCCACAGGCTCATACCGCCCGTGATGGAGTTCCTGCTCGGCCTCGGGGACATCCACATAGACGGCTTCATAGCCCCCGGCCACGTGGCCACCGTGATAGGGGCCAGAGCCTTCCAGCTCTTCCCCGAGGCCTACGGCATGCCGGTCGTGGTAGCTGGCTTCGAGCCCCTCGACATCCTGTTGGCCGTCCTCATGCTCATGAGGCAGCTCGAAGAAGGGAAGCCGAGGGTGGAGAACGAGTATTCACGGTCCGTGAAGTGGGAGGGAAACACGAGGGCCCAGGAGCTGATGGACCGGGCATTCGAAATCGTCCCCGGCGCCTGGAGGGGCCTGGGCACCATACCCAGCTCGGCCCTGGCCCTCAGGAAGGCCTTCTCGGAACACGATGCACGTGAGAAATACGGCCTTGAGGTCGGGAAATCAATTGACGTTCACCCGGGCTGCTCCTGCCACCTCATAATGATGGGGAGGGCCAAGCCCACGGATTGCCGCCTCTACGGGCGTGCCTGCACTCCCAGGAGGCCCATGGGGCCCTGCATGGTGTCGAGGGAAGGGACGTGTCGCATATGGTTTTCACACGGCATAGGCATATGCGACGCAAGGGCTTAAATAAGCGGCCGTCCGCCCGTCTGGAGGGTGCCAACATGGGATTCGTGGAAGAAGAGAAGTTCATCGATACACTGGTGGTGGATAGCGAGGGCTTCATATGCGGCCGGGTCGAGTCCTTCGAGATAGAACCGGATAGGGTTCTGGTGAGGCTCTACAAGGAGGTGGAAGAGGAGAGGGAAGTAGTTGACGTGGAGAAGCTGAAGGAAGAACTCATGGTGACCTTGTTCGGGAAGGTCAGCCCTAAGAACGAGAAGAAGCTCTACGACAAGGTGAGGAAGGAACTCGGCCTGGCCTCGGCCAGCCAGGTGGGCGAGGCCGAGCTGGTCCAATACGCCAGGATGCTGGGCCTCAGCGTGCCCACCAAGGTCATCAAGGTCAAGACGAGGAGGACCGTGGAAGAGCCCTTGGACCTAGAACTCATGGAGTGCGTGAACGAAACGCCCCTCGGGAAGTGCCTCATACTGAGCGAGCCCTGGGAGGCCAGGAGGAGGGGCATACAGCTCCCGAGGCCCGTCCCCTACATGGGGACCAAGGACATAAAGGGCAGGCTGGTCATAGATTGCGAGGCCAAGATAGTCGGGCACGCCGAGAAGACGCTGATAGGCAAGCCCCTCGGCCTCAGGATAGCCGTTGAAACCGTGGAGGAAGAAGAATTCGTGGACTTTGAGGCCCTCTACAGGAGCCTCTTGGCCCGCTTCAAGAAGCCCAAGAAGCTCGTAGAGAAGGTGGCCAAGGACCTGGGCATAAAACCTGGTTCGGTGGAGAAGCAGCACATACTGGCCTGGGCCCAGAGGATGGGCATCCCGATACCCAAGAAAAAGGAGAGGAAGGTGGTCGTCCTCACCACGCTGGACATCCCTTGGACGGAGATAAAGAAGATAGGGGACGTCGTGATACTGAAGAAGCGCATCGAGGACCTTAGGCCAGGTGCCCCGAGGCCAGCAGCTCCCCCTGCCCCCGCCACGCCCGCTGGGAGGCAGCCTTCAGAACCCAAACCTCCTGACCTTACCGAGCAAGTTCATGAGGGTTGGCATTAGGTCGATCCCCCTCAGCCGGCATAGGCAACCCCGGGAGCAGCTCACTTCATCGAACCGTTCTACGTCATCTGTCCTGGCCTCAGGGCCGGCCAAGGCCACCGGGACGGGGTCCCCCTCGTGCTTGCCCGTCCTGACGGAAGTCGTGTGATCGGACGTGAGGAGCACGTAGGTGTCTTCCGTCCCCAGGGCCTCCAGGGCCTTGCCGAGGGCCACATCGACCTGCTCCAAGAACCACACCTTCTTGGCAGCATCGTGGTCGTGGCTGGCCACGTCCGTGGCCTTCACGTGGACGAAGACGAGGTCGTAAGGGCCTCTCAGGGCCTCCAGCGCCCTGGCGAACTTCGCATCCAGGTCCGTGTCGTAAGAGCCCGTGGCCCCAGGCACCTCCATGACCTCCAGGCCAGCCGCCTTGCACACGCCTTTGACGAGGGCCACGGCCGATATGCAGGCCCCCTTAATGCCATACAGGTCGCCCAACGGCCTTAGGCCCGGTAGGGTGCCAGCTCCCCTGAACAGTATGGCGTTGGCGGGCTTCTCGAGCTCCTTGTTGAGCGGGTGTTCCCTCAGGACCTTCATTATGAGCTCGGAGAGGGCATTGACTATGTCGGCCGTCTTCCTGGCCTCGGGAGAGTCGTCTAAGGGCAAGCACTTCTTCAGGGGCCTGCCGTTCTCCTTGGGGTCAGTATCCGAGATAGCCCTTGAGAGGCCCTCACCCCTCAGGACGAGAACCGCCCTGTGCTGGACCGTGTTGGCGAACTCCACTTCGACGCCGAGGTCGGCTTCCTCCAGGGCCTCCCTTATGGCCTGGGCGAGGACGGATGCCTTGTCCGTGCTTATCCTGCCGGCCCGCCTGTCCAACACGATGCCGTCCTCGTTCACGGTCGCAAAATTGCACCTGAAGGCCACGTCGCCCGGCTTCAGGTCGAGGCCAGCGCCCAGGGCCTCGAGGGCGCCACGGCCCGTGTAGTGCTCGTATGGATCGTAGCCGAGCAAGGCCATGTTGGCCACGTCGCTCCCGGGCGGTATGCCCGGCGCCACGGGATCCACTATGCCGCAGGCGCCTGAGGCAGCCAGCTTGTCCATGTTCGGCGTCTTGGCGACCTGGAGGGGCGTCTTGCGGCCCAGCTCGGCCACGGGCCTATCAGCCATCCCGTCGAGGACCACGAACATGGCCTTCATGGCCATCGGCCCGTGAGGTGCTTATCACGCCCCTTATAAAATGCCCGGGTGAGGAGGGCTGCCCCGCCAGCTCAAGCCAGGTTAAGATTTTAAGCTCTCAAGCTCATCCGTGGGAGGTGCTGGGCTTGGCGAGCCCGACGATAAAGCTGGAGCCCGTGAAAGAACTCGTCATAAAAGAGGTCCTGTTCTTCAATTCCGTGGAAGAGCTGGCCAGGTTCGCCAACATAGCTGCCGGGGGGCGCCCAACGGGCATCTACTGGGCCGATGGCGTGGCGTTCCTATACTACCCGCTGCCCCTGACCACCAGGCTGACCGTCTCGGAGCTCATCGAGAAGGGCCGGTTATACTGGGCCATGGTGTGCTTCTCCCTCATGCCCAACTACGAGCGGGTGGTGGAGACGAAGGAGAAGATAATGGTGCCCGTCATGGACGTCTCGAGCTGCTCCATGTTTAAGGCGTTGGCCGAGAAGCTGAAGGAAGTGGCAGCCGCTTACCAGGCCGGGGAGAAGCCGGGGGAGGCCGAGGCGAGGCCCCCGCCTTACCAACCGCCGGAGTAAGCCCATGCGATCAGGGCTAGAACGGCCAAGATGGCCCCTATGACGCCTGCGATGAACCAGCCGCTCGTGAAGATAGGCAGCAGGGACAGGGCCACGCTCGGCAGCATGGGCAGGTAGGGCTCGATCAACATGTATATGTAAGCTGCCACCACGAAGCCGACCACGGCTACCGCCAGAAGCAGCAGGAACCTCTTCATGGCCATCGGGAAGCTCGGGGGCCGGGCATTTAGCCAGGTTGGCCACGTGTATTGGAAAACCCGGGCGGGCGGGCCACCGCCTTGATAGTAGCCCTAATCTGCCCTGGCGTGGCCGGGCCTCGTCAAGCTACGTGCCTGGGAAACCCGTATATACGTGGCTAATGTGATGCCTTTTCCTCAGCCGTAGGATACTTTCACCCACCCCAAAGGTGCGGGAGATGCCGAAGTCGTTTTCCGACATCTGGGGGGAGGAGGGTTCCCCGAAGCTCGGCCTGAGGGACAGCCTCAGGCTCACCATAAGGGGCAAGGTGGAGCTGAGGAAGAAGGTCATTGATGCGATAGTGGCCCTCAAGAGGTGCATCAGGGTCCTTGACGCCAGGCTGAACAGCTTCAAGGCCATGGTGGAGAAGGCCTGCGCCGAGGCCAGCAGGGCCTACGCCGAGGGGGACGAGGAGAGGACGAAGATGTTGTTGAACGAGGCAGCCATGGTCAAGAAGACGTGGAGGTTGATGTCCTTCTTCGGGACGTGCTTGAGGATCATGGTCAGCAGGCTCGAGACCATCGTGACGGTCGGGGACGTCGTGAGCCAGGCGAGGCCCGTCCTGAGGGTCGTGAGGGTCCTGAGCCCCATCGTGTCTAGAGCCCTGCCGGAGCTCCGGAGGGACCTGGAGCTCGTCCAAAACATGCTCGAGCAGGTCTGCGGGGAGGCTGAAGCGAACATCACGCCCCTGGCGCCCGTGGAGATAGAGAGCAAGGAGGCCATGGACATGTATGAGGCCATAAAGCTCTCGTCCGAGAAGGAAGCAGAACTAAGCTTCCCCGAGCTACCGACGCAAAAGAGGCATGGAAAGGTGAGGACGTTATGATGGGATTGTTCGAGCCCGTGAGGCTCATAGGCAAGATGGTGAAGGACCGCTACGGCCGCCAGCTGGGCATGGTGGTTTCCGTCCTAGTTGACGACAGGGGCGATGCGAGCTGGATACTGGTCAGGATGGGGGACGGGCGTTTCAGGAGGTTCAGGCTGTCCGACGTAGTGGTTGATGGGTCCGAGGTAGTGGCCTGCTCGTCCTTGAGGAGGAGGGTGGAGGCCCTGAGGAGGAAGGCCGCCCTCCTCAGGCGTGAGGGGAGCCTCCTCATCGGCCTGAGGGAGAAGATGGGCGAGAGGGCCCTGGAGGAGATCGGGAAGGACATAGAGGATTCTGTTGAAGCCCTCCAGGCCGAGGCCAGCTACTTGCTCAAGAAGGTCAGGGATGCCCTTGAGGCCGTGTCCAGGCAGCTGAGGGATGTGAGGAAGGGCCTGGCCTGCCTTGAGGTAGAACACGAGCTCGGCAAGCTCCCCGAGGAGACCTTCCAGCTCTCCAGGAAGATGCTGTTGAGCGGGCTTAGGACCCTCTTGGCCGAGAGAGACGACCTAGAGGAAGCGTTAGACATACTGGAGGGGCTCCT
>CAZVRS010000017.1:0-13525 GCA_964630115.1 uncultured Candidatus Bathyarchaeia archaeon
TACGGCCTGGGAGCCCTGGCCTACAAGCTCGTCCTCAGGCGCTCCCTCTGAGAACTCGAAAAGGTTTTTGTCTTTTACGCCCGTCTTGCTTTAGCAAGCTCTCGGCCTCCTATAAGCTGCCTCGGGAGGCCTTCTCCAACAAGCCCGAGGGCGGGAAAAACTAATATAGCTTGTGGCCATGGGCACCACGAGGTGCCGTTATGTCGGAGGAGAGGAAGAAGGTCACCATAAGGACCCTCATGAAGAAGAAGGAAGCTGGCGAGAAGATTGTCTGGCTCGTGGTCTATGACTACCCGACGGCCCTCTTGGCCGATGAAGCTGGCGTGGACATGGTCCTGATAGGCGACTCGCTCGGCATGAACGTCCTGGGCTACGAGACCACGCTCCCCGTCACCATGGAGGAGATGCTCCACCACACCAAGGCGGTCGTCAGGGCCGTGAAATACGCCTTCATAGTGGGTGACATGCCCTTCATGTCCTACCAGCCGAGCGTGGAAGAGGCCATAAAGAACGCAGGCGCCTTCCTTAAGGCTGGCTGTGATGCCGTGAAGATAGAGGGCGGGGCCGAGGTAGCCGACCGTGTGAAGGCCATAGTCGACTTCGGCATACCCGTGATAGGCCACCTTGGCCTGACGCCCCAGAAGGTATCCATGTTGGGCGGCTACAGGCTCCAGGGCAAGACGGCCGAGGACGCCAAGAAGATAATCGAGGATGCCAAGGCCCTTGAGGAAGCAGGTGCCTTCGGCGTCCTGATAGAGAACACGACGGCCGAGGTAGCCAAGCTCGTGGCAGAAGAAACCGACCTGATAGTATTCGGCATAGGAGGAGGCCCCTACTGCCACGGCCAGCTCCTACTGGCACCGGACGTGCTCGGGATAGGCAAGATAAGGCCTTGGTTCGCCAAGACCTACGTGAACCTGAGGGAACTCATACTGAACGCCTTCAGGCGCTACTGCGAGGAAGTCAGGAAGGGCCTTTACCCAGCTGAGGAGCACACGAGGCACATGGAGAAGGAAGAATACGAGAAGCTGCTCAAGATGTTGGGCAAGAAGTAGCCGTGAGCCCCGGGCGAGTAAGGCCCTGACAGCTGTGGAGCAGCCCTTACTTTCACCTCACTCATCCAGGATGATAGGTCCGTGCTAAACGTGCTTAAAACGCCCAGGAGGACATCCCTAGCCGGTGGCTTGGTTGGCGGGCGAAGAGGAAACGCTATCAGCTATCCCGGAAGTGCTCAAGGAACGCATAGAACTAGTCGAGGGCTCGATAGAAGAAGCACCTCACCCCTTCATATACAGGATACTCATGGAGGAGGGCACCAGGCACGTCGTAGAAGAATACATCCGCAGGAGGTCGGCCATAAAGGCCAGGAGGGCCTCCGAGGAGGAGATGGCCTCTTTCCTGGAGGTCAGGAAGGTCGATAAGGACTTGGTCAACGAGATGGCCCGTAAATTCGAGTCCGGCGAGCTGACGGTCGTCGGGGTTGATGCTGGCGTCAACTGCCTCAACCTCGAGGTAGCTTACGTCCCGCTCTGCTGCGCCGTAGCCGCCCTCTGCACGGCCTTCGATGTGGTCGACCACATACCGAAGGCCATGACCAAGATACCTTTCTGGGACGACGAGATATACCCGGAGTGGCGTGCCCTGGTGGTAGGCTACAGGCTCCAGTTCGAGCTTATAAAAGAGGCCGTGGAGGCCTGGAGGCCTGACATCATAATATTCGATGGGCCCTTCCTATACAGCCAGCTCATGAGGGGGCGGAAGGGCACTTCCTACTGGTCCGAGTTCGAGAAGACGCTCGACGAGGGCGTCAAGGCCCTGGAGCTTTGTGCTAAGGAGGGCATACCGGTAATAGGCTTCGTTAAGAGGCCGGAGGGCTGTAGCGTGGCCAAGAAGCTCGTCAAGGCAGGTATGTTGCCCAGGCCCATAAGGGACACGGTGGCCCTGAAGTGGATGAAGGCCGGGACCTACACGGGCCTCATGAGGTATGTCAGGAGGACGGCCCGGCCGGGCAAGATGGAGGTCCCGTCTAGGATGGCCGAGGAATACCTGAACAGGGCCGTCCAGATGGGCGTGGACGAGACGGTCGTCTCCATAGAGTTCGCCTACATAAACACGGGCTACTCCTTCCCCTACAAGGTGGAGATACCGGTTCCCTTCACGGACCGCCTGGAGGAGATAATGGCCCTCCTCTTGGCCCTCAGGGCCAGCAGGGGCATACCGTTCCCCATATACGTGGCCGATTCCCTGACGAAGATGACGAACGTCACGAGGGACTTGTTCATGCTCTCCCTTAGGACCCGGCTGGCCGAGGAGGTCAAGAAGGGCCGCTTGAGCGAGGAAGATGTGGAGATGTTCTTGCCCAGACACGGCGAGTCCTACGGGCTGGCGGAGGAAGAAGGCCAGCTCCCAACACACCCCGGCCCGGGGAGGTCGAAACGCAGGTAGGAGGTGGCGGACGTGCGTGAGATAGGCTACGTGATGTCTGGGGCCGACCACACCATTATTCCCTTTGCCGTCAAGGCCGGGGAGAAAGTAGAAGTCGGGGATTACGTTTTGATAAGGCACCCCTACAAGCCGGACAAGACCGTTTTGGCCAGGGTTTTGGTAGTCAGGCCCTATAATCCCGAGATGAAGGCCGGGAGGCCCGGCCCCCACGAGGCCTCGAGGGGAGGGAGGCTGAAATACGGCAGCTGGATAGAATACAGGATAGCGTATGCCGAGCCCTTGGGCTACTACGATGAGGAAGGACGTTGGCGTTCCCTTGAGTGCCCACCCTCCACCTGGGAACCCGTTTACGAGCCAAGCGAGGAAGAGCTTAAGGAGTTCTTCAGGCCCAGGAGCGGCGACAACGCCCTCTTGGTCACGATAGGGCACGTCTCAAAGCACAAGGACATACCGGTCCAGATAGATTTAAGTGAGATAGCCAAGGGACATGCCTTCATATGCGGCATGACCCGCTCGGGCAAGAGCACCTTCGTGGTCAACTTGGCCATAAGCGCCATGAACCTGAGGCCCAGGCCGAGGATAATCATAATAGACCGCAGGGGCGAATACAGCGTCCTCAGCGAATACGGGGCCCTGGTGTTCGATTACAGGTCCTTCCTGCCGAGGCCCAGGGACATAGAGCCGGGCCTCCTGGCCGACATACTGGCCGACCTCCTGGGCGTGCCGGGCGGGGACAAGACCATAAGGGACTACATAGGCGAGGTGGTGAGGAAGATAAGGAAGGACATGTCCGAGGGCGTTAATGTTGATTTCACGCCCGAGACTCTTGAGGAGTATGTTGAGAGGCTCTCAAGGGCCAAGGAGAGCACGAAGGAGAGGCTAAGGCTCTACCTCAACAAGAGGAGGCTGAGCCGCATACTGCTCTTGGACCAGAACAGGACTTGCCACGACATAATCGACGTCATAAGGGATCACCCGGTCGTCGTGATAGACCTCTCCACGGACCCGAACGTCATATACCAGCACCTAACGGTCGCCAAGATGATAAGGCGTGTGGTCCGCTACGCCATAGAGAGGGCCAGGCGTAAGGAGCCTTTCGCAGCCATATTCGTGATAGAAGAAGCCCAATACCTGGCCCCGGAGAAAGGCCTGAAGATCGAGGTCGGCGAGCCCGAGAAGATAGGGGCCGACAAGGCCCTCGTGGAAGGCGTTTCCCAGGCCGGCGGCTACAACGTGGGCTTCATAATAATGACGCAGAGGCCAGCCTACGTCATGAAGAGCGTGATAAGCCAGTGCAACACCATCCTCTGCTTCAGGCTGAGGAACCCGAACGACCAAGACACGATATCACGTTACACGGAGTATGGCGGCGAGAGGCTGACGGCCTACATGCCCGGCCTGGCGGACTTTGAGGGCATACTGTGCGGGATGGCGAGCACCATACCCTTCCCGGTCATAGTGGAAACGAAGGTCATGGAGTATCCCAGGAAGGCCACCGTAACGGCCAAGGAGGCATGGGCCTACATGGATGGCGAGCCGGGAGGACGGGCCCCCGAGGAAGCCGTGGTCGAGCCCGAGCTGCCAGCTGTTGAAGAACCCAAGCCCGCCACGCCGGCCCGGACTCAGCTTACCCAGGCAGTAGAGCAAGGAGCTCTCGCCGTTGGCAGGCCCGAAGCCGACTCAGGCCCGGGCGAGGCGGGAGGAGAGGCCCCCCAGGAGCCCCCCACCCCGGAGGGAGTGGTGGAGGAAGAACTAAGGCCCCCTGAGGCCCGGGGAGAATCGGGCGAGCCGGGCGAGGGAGGGGGAGACGCACCTGTCGCCCAGGGCCGTGAGGGCGGTGAGAAGGTCAGGAAGCGCAGGAGGGGCAAACCTATTATTGACCTCTTTGAACCCGCCCTGTAGGGTCGGGGGTTGAGGTCGGGCCTAGGATATGAGGCTAAGAAGCTTGCTGCGAGGATGGCCGAATGCTCGAAGGCCTTCGAGGAACTCAGGTCAAGGGCAAGTGAATGCGTGAGGGCCCTGGAGGATTTTGAGTCCGGCTCCGTGGGACCGGAAGAGTTGCTAATGAAGCTATCAGGGTTCCTGGAGGCCCTATCCGAATTCGGGCACGAGTTCAGCCATCTGCACTCGAGTGCTGCCTCCATCCTGGCCAAGCTGAAGGTGGCCGAGTGAGGCGGAGGGGCCAGGGATGGCCTTGGTCGTCGTGGACGAGGACGTGTGCTCGAAGGTCGCCTCGAGGATATCGGGCATAAAGGTCAGGATGGAGCCCGAGGCCCGCCTCCTTGAGGGCCTGGATAGGGAAACGGCCCTCAGGGTCCTATTCTTCTTCTCCGCCATAAACTACGACACGAGGGGCCTGTCCGGCGTCGTTAAGGGGAGATACGTGAAGGGGAGCAATTACCTGCTCTACCTCCTGGCCGACATGGCTGAGAAGGACCCGGGCCTCCTGGATCCAGCTAGGATGGCGGAGCTAGAGCTGAGCGATTTCCTGTCTTGGTTCGGGCCCCTCGGGGAAGCACGTGGCCCACGTAGGCCGGCCGAGAGGGTGATGTTGCTCAGGGATGCCGCCGAGAAGCTCCTGGCCTATTACGACGGCCGTGTTTCGGCCCTCTTGGACGCTTGCTCGGGCTGTGTCGGCGGGCCGGGCGGGCTGAGGGACCGCCTATCGGCCTTCAAGGCCTTCGACGACCCCCTGGCCAAGAAGACCATGGTTTTCGCCATACTGGCCAAGAAGGAAGGCCTCTGGGAACCCGTTGACCCGGAGAACATAACCGTGGGCGTCGATTACCACCTTCAGCGTGTGGCCCTGAGGTCCGGCATGATAAAGGTGGTGGACGAGAAGCTCCTTGAGAAGCTGAAGGCCAGGCGCTTCGTGTCGGCCAAGGAACACCATGCCATAAGGTCGGCCTGCCTTAACGCCTACGCCTTCGTGGGCCGTTGCTCGGGCCTGAGCCAGATGGAGATCGACCAGCTCTTCTGGCACCTGGGAAGGAGCTGCTGCCTGTGCGCCGAAGGACCGGCTTGCCTTGAGAAGCCGTGTTATAGGTCTAAGATGTGCTCCCTGGTATCGGCCACGGATTACGAGTGCGAGGGCTACTGCCCTCTGGACGGCACCTGCGAGGCCAGCCTTGACCCAGAGAAGGTGAAGCTCATCGAGCCCAAGGTCATAACGTATTACTACTGAGCCTGCCCGGGCATGAAGGGCTTGAGGGAGCCTCCACGGCTCGATATGCCCTCGGAGAGCTCGTGTATCACCTCCCCCATCTTCTTCTTGGCCTTTGACGAGGAATCGGCCGTTGTGGACACGTATATCTCCAGGTAGGTCCGGCCTTCTTCCACCTTCGGGTGCGTCTTTACATATACGTCGGGGTGCCTGCGGGCTACTTCCTCCAACAGGTCTGCTATATCGGCTTCCCTGACCCCGTAGACGAGGAAGTATGCCTCGAACTTGGCCAGGCCAGCCGACAGCTGCTCGAGCAAGGGCTCAACGTGTTCCTCGAACATGGCTTCCATTTCCCTGGGGACGCCCGGCAACGCTATTATCACCGTCCCGCCGTGCTCCACCATTATGCCGGGTGCCGTCCCGACGGGGTTCCTCAGGGGCCTGGCGCCCTCGGGGAGCCAGGCCATCTTCTCCCTGGACGGCCCGAGCTCCTCGAGGCCGTAGGCACGCTTCACCATCTCGAGGGCTTCCTCGTTGAGCACCAGCTCCCTCCCCAAGGCCTCGGCCATGGCTCTAGCCGTCATGTCGTCCGGGGTGGGGCCCAGGCCGCCCGTTATCAATATGAGGTCCGGCTTCCTAGAGAGGGCCTCCCTCAGGGCAGAACGTATTTCCTCGAGCGAGTCGCCGACCACCGTTATGCGCTTCACCTCCAGGCCCCTCGAGGAGCACTTCCTGGCCATCCACTGGCCGTTCGTGTTGGGAGTCCTGCCGTCGAGCAGCTCGTTCCCCGTGTTTATTATCTCCACCGAGGCGGGCATCGGCCTCCCCCAGGTTCTCCAGCCCTAAAAGTCTATTCCACGGACAAGCACTTCCCCACGGCCACCGTCAACGTGCCAGCCGGGCCAGCGCTCATCCTAAAGGCCAGGCCCGCCATGGAGGGCACCCGGCCGTAGGGCTCTACGACGAGGCCCTTCCTCCCCGTGGCCATGGGTTTCATGACCAAGGTGCCCTCTGAGCCAGGCTTCAGGGCCTTGACTTCCCTCTCGCCCGCTGTCATGGATTCTATCCTCACCTGCGCAGATGCCTCATGGCAGTATAGGACCGGGCAAGAGCCCACCCTGAGCTCCGATGGCCCTAGGACCTTGACCTCTGCCTCCACGGTGCTCGCAACAGGGGGAGCGTCATCTGGCCCGCATATGACGGAGCCCTTCTTGAGGTCATACCTGGCCACGCCCCTCAGCCTGACCCCTACGTCCTCGCCGGGCCCTGCTTCCTCGAGCTCCTGATCCCAGGACCTTATGGACTCAACCGACCCCCTGGCCCCGGAGGGCAGGACGAGGACTTCCGAGCCCACCCGGATGGTCCCGGACCGCAGGACGCCCGTGGCAGCCCTGGCGGCATCATAATACCTGTGGACGGGAAGCCTCAACGGTCCTTTATCGGGCCTCTCGGGGACCTCCAGGCTCCTCAGGGCCTCCAGGACGGTAGGCCCGTCATACCAGCTCATCCGATCGGATGGCTCAACTAGGTTGTCGCCCTCTAGGGCTGATGCTGGCACGTAAGAAGCCTTGAGCTCCAGGCCCAAATCGGCCAACAGGCCCTCAAAGGCCCTCACGGCTCCTTCAAAAGCCCCTCGGTCATAGCTGGCCAGGTCCATCTTGTTCACGACCACCACGGCCTGTTCCACGTCAAAGGCCGAGCAGAAGGCCAGGTGCTCCCTGAGGCCCGCCAGGGCCCCTGGCTCCGGCCTTGAGGAAGCATCTAGGATCGCAAGGACGGCATCTGCTTGCGAGACGCCCGGTATGGCGTTCTTCACGTGCTTGAGGAGGCCCGGGAGATCCACGAACTTGGCCCTGAAGGGGCCCAGGTCAACCGGCCTCCATGTGGAGATGTCGAGCGTGTGGCCCGACCTGCGTTCCTCGAGCCTCCTATTCACGAGGAAGGCGTAGTGGGAGCCCGGCCTGCCGAGGCTAGACGCCAGGGACCTCATCCTATTGACCAGCTTGTCGCTCACCTCGCCGAGGGCGTGGAGCAACCGGCCCATGAGGGTGGATTTGCCGTGCCAGGCCTCGCCTATCAAGGCCACGTTCAACACGGGCTTGTCCATCAATCTTCCCCACCGGCCAAGACGGCCTTGACGTGCCTGATGGCTTCCCCAAGGGGCAGGGAAACCTGTTCCCTCGTCCTCAGGTCCCTGACGGTCAGCTTCCCTTCCCCTGCCTCCCTGGGCCCCACTATGATGGCGAACCTGGCGCCCAGCTTGTCGGCTGCGGACAGCTCTTCCCTCAGCTTCCTCCTGCTCAAGCTGACCTCGGTCCTAAGGCCCGAGGACCTGAGCTGCTCTGA
Source organism: uncultured Candidatus Bathyarchaeia archaeon (assembly GCA_964630115.1). Classification (GTDB taxonomy): domain Archaea; phylum Thermoproteota; class Bathyarchaeia; order EX4484-135; family EX4484-135; genus EX4484-135. The sequence goes on from CAZVRS010000017.1 coordinate 7,955, forward strand.
GGCCCTTATGGCATAGCCGAGGACTTCCTCCGAGACCGGTATCACGTAGACATCGCACCTAGGCCTGGCCGGCGGGGCCTTGCCGGACCTCTCGAGGGCCAGGACGAGCCTGTCCACGCCGAAGGCAAAGCCGACCGCTGGCAGGCTGGGCCCCCCGAACTCCTCCACCAGCTTGTCGTAACGGCCCCCGCCGCAGACCTGCTTCTGGGCCCCTAGGAGCGGGAAGTCTATCTCGAAGACGGTGCCCGTGTAATACTCAAGGCCCCTGACTATGCTCATGTCGACCTTGAAGCCCTCAACGCCGAACCAGGAGAGGGCCCTCAGGACTTCCTCGAACCTCGAGAGGGCCCGGCCGACCTGGCCCGAGCGCCCCAGGAGCTTCTCTAGTGCTGGGAGGGCCTCATCGCCCGAGCCGGATATGGACATGAGCTCCACCAGCTTGTCGAACACCTCCTCTGGCATCTTGTAGGCTTGGCCCGGCCCGTATTCCAGGCCGTAGTAGGCCCACCTGAGCTTCGTCAGCAAGACTAGCTCCTCTGCCTTCTTCTCAAGCACATCGCATATTTCGTCAAAAGAGCCTTCCTCATACAGTTCCTTCAGCCTGTAGACCCTGGGATCTGGCTCCAGGAGGCCCTCGTAGGCCTTGGGTATGGGGCTCTCGCCGGCATCCATTTTCAAGAGCTCTTCTTCCTTCATCTTCCTTATCTCATCGCAACGCCTTATCAGGTCGGATAGCTCGTCCGGCCCAAGCGGCCTGCGGGAGCTGGCCTCGGACAGCCTTTCCTTATACATGCGCAGCTTGTCGAGCGAGCTCGTCAGCACGTCCAACGGGCCTATTATGCGGTTCACGGCTTCCTCAGGCACCTCCTCCTGGGCCAGGAAGGCCCTTATCACGGCCATATCTCCTATCCTGAGCACGTAGCCCTCCAGGCCCAGCTCCTCCAGGACCCTGACGGCCAGCCTTATGACCTCGGCATCTGCCTCAGGGTAAGGCGATCCTATCAGCTCCACGCCAGCCTGCCAGAACTCACGGTATCGGCCAGCCTGGGGCTCGTCGTAGCGGTAGCAGGGGCCTATGTAGTATATCCTCAGGGGCTTCTTGGACAGGTCCAGCTTGCCCGTGGCCACCATGCGGGCTATGGGGGCCGTCACCTCGGGCCTGAGGGCCATCTCCCCCTCGTCCGTGGAGAAGACGAACATGCGGCTCCTTATCTCCTCGCCCGACCTCAGGGCGAACAGGTCAAATCGCTCAAAGATGGGCGTCCTGACCTCCTGGTAGCCGTAGAGCTCCAAGACACGCCTTATCCTGTTCTCGACATATGAGAACTTGGCCATTTCCTCCGGGGGGAAGTCCCTGAGCCCCCTGGGTAACCTCAAGATGGATTTCTCCAAGCCCTCCTCACCCCCTCGGACAAGCTAGGATAGCCTAGCGGGCCACAGGCAGGGAGGGCCTCACGGGTGAAGGAAATCGCCCCTTGGCACCTTCCTCCCCAGGGGCATGGCATAGGCCATTTTATTTAAGCCTATCGGGCTAAGCCAGCCCCCCGACGGCCTCTTCAACGGCCGATACCAATTGGCCGTCCAACAGGAGGCCTGCGATGCGTTCTACATCCTGGCCCGTGGGCCTGTCGTCCTCAAGGGGCCTTACGCCCTGGGAAGAGAGGAAATCGTAAGCTGCCCTGGTCCCCTGCCCGGCTTTCTCAGGCCCCCTGAGCCACAGGGCCTGGAAGGCACATAGGAATTCCACGGCGAGGACTCGGGCCGTGTTCTCCAGGACCCGGCGGGCCTTGAGGGCAGCAGCCAAGCTCATGCTCACAACGTCCTCGAAGTTCCCGCCGGTCGGTATGTTCTGGACGCTGGCGGGACAGCAGAGGGACCTGTTCTCGGCTGCAAGGGCGGCTGCCGTATACTGCGCCAACATGAGGCCGCTCTGGAGGCCTACCTTCCCGCCCGGCGGGACGAGGAAATCGGGAAGGAGCTCGTTCTCACGCCCCATGAGCAAGAAGCAGGTCCTCCGCTCCGATATGTTCCCGAGGGTGCAGAGCCCCACGGCCAGGACATCCGACGCCAGGGCTATGGGCTGGGCGTGGAAGTTGCCGCCCGTCCGGCAGTAGGGCTCTTCGTCAAATATGAGCGGGTTGTCGTCGGCCGAGTTCAGCTCTACCTCCACGATGGACCTGGCGAACCCTATGGCCTCCCTGGCCGCACCGTGGACCTGGGGAGCACACCTCACGCAGTAGGGGTCCTGGGCCCTCCTCAGGCCCGGGTGCTCTATCAGCTCGCTGCCCTCAACGAGCTTCCTCACGTTCTCTGCGCACTCCACCTGGCCCCCGAAGGGCCTGAGGGACAGGTAGCCCGGGTCGAAGGGTGCCATCCGTCCTCCCACGGCCTCTAAGGACATGGCCAAGGCCACGTCGGCTGCCTTGGCCAGGAGGGCCGAATCGTGGACCGCCAGGGCCAAGAGGGCCGTGCTGAAGGAAGTGCCGTTCACCAGCGCCAGCCCTTCCTTGTAGCTGAGCCTCAGGGGCCCGAGGCCTACCTCCTTGAGGGCCTCATCCGCCCTCTTGATCTCGCCCTCCAGCTCCACGAGGCCGTAAGGGCTTCCGATTATGGCCAAGGCCATGTGCGCCAGCGGGACGAGGTCCCCGCTAGCGCCAACCGAGCCCTTAGACGGCACGACGGGGTGCGCCTTGGCGTTCAGCATGGCCACGAGCCGCTCTAGGAGTTCGGGCCTCACGCCCGACCGGCCTTTGGCGAGCGTGTTGGCCCTTAGGAGCATGGCGGCCCTGACCACATCTGGCGGGAAGGGCTTGCCGACGCCGGTGGCATGGGATTTCACCATGTTCTCCTGGAGGTCCTCGGCTTCCTCGGGCCCTAAGAGGACGTGGCTGAGGGGCCCGAGGCCCGTGTTCACGCCGTAGCACCTGAGGCCCTCTTCCACGAGCTTCTCGAGCACCTCCCTGTTGGCCCTCACCTTGGCCAGGACGGCCTGGGGCACTTCAACGGGCACGCCCCGCCTGGCGACGGCCACCAGGCCCTCTAAGGTGAGGCTATGTCCATCTACGGTTACCTTCTCCACCATACGGCCAGATGTCGGAGGTCCGGCTTAAATCGGTATCGGGGACCTTAAGACGTGCATGCCAGGAAGCCTTTTTAGGCCCAGGGGCCGGTCTGCCCGGGTCCCCAGCTTGGCGGTGGAAAGGCCACCCGTGTCGGAGAGCCTCAAGGTCCTGGACCACTTCACGCTCTTCAAGTCCAGGAAGTGGTGGGCAGCCGTCGTGCTCCTTGAATCATTCGGGAGGCGCCAGATAGGCCTCTACCTATGGGTCAGGAAGGGCGATTCCTGGCGCAGGAAGCACAAGTTCGTCATACAGGACGAGGCCAGCTGGGAAGCCATAAAGGAGGCCGTGGAACGCTTCCTCCCCAGGCTGACGGAGCCCTGAGGACCCACGGTCCTTAAATCGGCCCGGCCCGAGGCCAGCTCAGGAAGCTATGGGGAGGCACCAGTTCTTCGCCACCACCATAAGGGGCCTTGAGGACGTATGTGCCCGGGAGGTCAAGTCCATACTGGGCCTGCCCGAGCTGCCAGAGCTGGGCTGGGGCCGTATTTTCTTCGAGGGCCCTCTGGAGGCCGTCTACGAGCTGAACCTATGGGCCAGGACCATGCACAAGCTCTTCCTGCTCCTCTACAGGGGCCGTTTCGAAAGCCTTCAGGACATATACAGGGCCGCCAGGGGCCTCGATTACACGGACATCATAAGGCCCGAGCAGAGCTTCGCCATAAGGGCCGAGCGTGTGGGAGAGCACGACTTCACGAGCATAGACGTGGCCTCAACCGTCGGGCAAGCCGTCATAGACAGCTACATGGCCTCAAGGGGCGTCAGGCTCAAGGTCAACTTGGACGAGCCAGACGTCGAGATATACGCCTTCGTGAGGGACGACGAGTTCCTCCTCGGCCTGAACACGACAGGCCCATCGCTCCACAAGAGGGGCTACAGGGTCTACAAGCACCCGGCCGCCCTCAGGACGAGCGTGGCAGCTGCCATGCTCTACCTGTCCGGCTGGGACGGGCGTGGCGTCCTCTTGGACCCCATGTGCGGTGGAGGGACCATACCGGTCGAGGGGGCCCTCATGGCCCGCAGGATACCGCCCGGCTCCTTCAGGGGCCTGGAGTTCGCCTTCCTGAAGCTGGCCCTCTTCGACCCGGGGGATTTCTTGGCCCGCAGGGAGGAGGCCCTGGCCAAGTCCAACCGTGATGTCTTCAACGTGATAGGCATGGACAAGTTCAGGGCCTACATAGAGGGGGCCGTGAGGAACGCACGCTCGGCCGGTGTTGACGATACCATAAGGTTTCTGGTCGGCGACGCCACAAGGCTGACCGATTACCTGGCCGAGGAGCCCACGCACGTCGTCGTGAACCCCCCTTACGGCGTCAGGATGAAGCTGAGGGGCCTGAGGAAGCTCTACAGGGCCTTCCTGGCCTCCCTATCGGAGGCGACCAGCTCTTGCAGGCTGGTGGTCATAACGTCTGCTAGGGGGACGTTCAGGAGGGCAGCCGAGGCCGTTGGGGTCAGCATACTTGAGGAGGAGAAGATAATGCATGGGGAACTCGTGGCTTCCATATTCGTGTGCCAGGTTGGGGAAGGCCAAGGTTAATAAGAGGCCGCTGTGGGCACCTACCTAGCATGCAGCTACCCGACCTGCTCTGGCTCGCAGGTTTCGTCCTGGTCTTCCTGGGCATATTGGTCATGATCCTGGCCTTCCTCAAGGCTTCCTCGTCCTATCTTGCGGGCCAGGGATCGGCGTCCGGCCTAGTCCTCATAGGCCCGATACCCATAGTCCTCGCCGGGAGGACCACGAAATTGGTCATGGCCGTTCTCCTGGCCTCCCTAGCCTTCTTCTTCGTCATCACGATCCTGCTACTCCTCGGGGTGATCCAGCCGTGAAAGCGGTGTGCGAGATATGCGGCGAGAGGCCAGCTGCCTTCGTCTGTTCCGTCTGCGGCCGTAAAGTATGTGCCGATTGCTTTGACATGGCTACTTGGACCTGCTCTTCCTGTCGTCAGAAGCTCAGCCCGCCCGCTTCGTTGCCCCACCAGCTGGGCCTCCCCACCGACTGGTTGGCACTAGGCATAGCGCTCCTCCTAATAGGGTCCCTCCTGATGGCCCTGGGCGCGTTCTTATCGGGCCAGGCGAAGGGCTTCCTGTTCGTTTTCCCGTTCTTCGTCTTCGCTAGCTCGGCCATGCCATCCTACGTCTTCCTAGCCCTGTTGGTCCTCTCCGTGGCCTTCATCCTGGCCGTCTTCCTGGCCTTCCTCAAGTGGCTTGCCCCAGGGACCTCAGGAACCTGAGGGAGGCCTCACGGTAGGACCTAGGGTCCATTATCCGGACGGCAAGGCCATCCACATCTATTATGAACACCCAATCGAGCCTGGCCGACCTTATCTCGTCCAGGCTGACGGGCGGGTTGTGGTAGTAGTAATCGCATAGCTCCTTTACCTCAAAGATGTCTTCCTCGCTCCTCTCACCGCCCGGGAGGAGGAAGGGGGCCGGTATGAGGGCTACGTAGTGG